>JAATVM010000143.1 GCA_014523495.1 Nitrososphaerales archaeon TH1920 | reverse complement strand
TCATTTCACTTATCTCCGTTTATGAGAGAGAGTAATCTAATATATTCTGTTTGAGTTCACTCTACTAAATTCACTACTTTGAAGTCTCACCATTTGGAATAGTAACAATATTGAAAAGAATAAAACACATAAATTCACATATTCTATTTTGAAATAATTAACATTCAGTCTATATAATGTCATTATGACATAATATGTAATGAATACCTCAGATACTTCATATCAAAAGATATTGGTGGCAGTAGATGGCTCAGATACTTCAATCCTTGCAGCAAATTATGCGATATCCTTAGCGGAAAAATATAAGGCTGAACTTATTATTCTAAATGTTTTACACCTGCGTACGTTAAGACAGATTTCATCATCATTTATCACTGCGCCTACATTCGGATTAGAACAAGTTAAAAAAATAGAGGAAGAGGCAAAGAGATGGATAGAGGATATTAGAAAAAGAGCAGCTCAGAAAGGTTTGGTTTCGGAGACCAAAATAATTGAAGAAGCTGCATCAATTGTAGGTACTATTGTCGAATTTGCTGAGGAGGAAAAGGTAGATTTGATAGTGGTCGGCACGAGAGGTAGCACAGGTTTCAGAAGGATGTTACTTGGAAGTGTAGCTAAGGGAGTTGTAACCTATGCTCACTGTCAAGTATTAGTAGTAAAGTAAATTTACAATATCTATATCTATGACGATTATCAGTTACAAATGAATGTGAAATTTTTTGATTGTGGAAAAGAAGAATTTACTACTTCATTGACTGTAAAGTCGGAATCTCGATAATGAAACACCCATTTGGTACATGTTATCGAGACAGATGAACAAATAAACAAAATGGTAAATATAACCTATGACCGTACGCAACCTGAGTAATCAATGATGAAGAAGGTGGGCAATTCGATTTCTGTTTTATCACAAATTAGAGATGATTGTGTAGTTGCAATTTCTGGATTTAACTTGGCTACTACTCCAGAGTATCTTATTTTAGAACTTTATAGGCGTTACACCGAATATGGACATCCAAAGAATGTATTCATAGTATCAGACGCACTCCCTGCAGTACCGACAAGAGCTCTTGACTCGATTGCTGAAATAATGTACAAAGATGAAAATCAGGAATTTCTCCGTGGCATGTTGATGCCTTTCTTAGGTTTTTCACCATGGCTTCAAAAACTCGTGACCGATGATAGAATTGAATTCTATGGATGGCCCATTGGTATCACTGCGTATTGGTTTCGAGAAGTAGCATCAGGAAGGCCTGGATTAATAACAAAGATAGGGATCGACACATTCCTAGACCCAAGAAATGAGGGTGGCGCATTAAATCCAAGCGCAAACAAAAAGATGTCGTGCGAAGTTAGTGTAATAAGTATAGAGGATCAGGAATACCTTCTCTATCGAGCCCCCAAACCTGATTATGCCCTGGTTAGAGCAACGACCGCAGATGAAAATGGTAACTTATCAATGGAAGATGAAGGTATTAGAGGAACAGTCCTTGCCATAGCTCAAGCAACAAAGGCTAGACCAAACCAAGGTATTGTTTTCGCTCAGACGAGATGGTTAACAAAGTCTTTCAGTATTAACCCTCGAGATGTTGACATTCCCGGACCGCTTGTAGATCATGTTATTATTTCGCCTCAAAAGTATCACTGGCAATCTGGAGGTATAGAGTATGATCCCCGGCTTTCCTACCGAACAGTGCCACCGATTACAGAAAAGTTGGTCAAGGAGGTTATGGCAAAACCAATTGCTCAGTATGAAAAGGTGATAGCTAGGAGGATCGTGACCGAATTAATCAAGATGTTCAAAGATAAGGGTTCACCTATCCTAGTAAACTTGGGAATAGGGATACCGGCTTTAGTATCATCAGTGGCAGCTGAGGAAAATTTAGCGGATTACATTATAACGGTGATTGAATCTGGTCCTTGGGGTGGTATCGCGCTATCTGGTATTAATTTTGGTCAGGCTATAAGTCCTTTCGCTGTCTCCACCATTCCTGATATGTTTTCTAATTTCGAGGGAGGAATAATTGATATAGCGTCCTTAGGTTTTCTACAAGTCGATAAACAGGGAAATGTTAATCCCTCAATATTATCTGATAGGATCTTCGGACCAGGTGGATTTCCGGTCATTGCTGGTGGAGCACCGAAAACCTACTTTGCTGGGGCTTTTACAGCGGGACAAAAAAAAATTGAAATTCTAAACAACAAGTTATCTATTGTTCAAGACGGTTCTCCCAAATTCGTCGATAGAGTTTACAAGATCATCTTTAGTGGACCTCAGGCTGTAAAATACCAAAAAGAAATTCTTTACGTAACAGAAAGAGCTGTTTTCAGATTAACTGAAAGAGGAATAGCTCTCGAAGAGGTTTCACCAGGAATTGATATTGACAAAGATATACTATCCAAGATGGAATTTAGTCCTATCATAAGTTCTGTGGTGAAACAAATGGATGAGAGACTTTTCAAAGAAGGTACATTAGGTTTGAGAGATGAGATTGTGTAGTATAGTAGATAAAAGATAGGCCCTTCAATAAATCGAATTGTAGTGATTTCATTATGCTAAAATTGGTTACATATGATATCTCATTTCGGATTGGCCCGTTTACAATTTACAATTAGGTTTTTGATACAAGCTACGATTCGGACGGATATTGGGAACAGGTCGGTCCAGCAAGCAAACAAAACCTTATAGATTGAAAATTACATTAGTACTTTAAGGCCAGAAACAAAATACTTTACCGAAATAAATCGTGAGAAAGCCGTTATTCCAGCAATTGTATACAAGGTCCTGACATGCTTGATGTAATAATCTATATTATGCTGTTCATTTTCCTAGTCTTTAATTACAACTGTTGTTCATTTGTGTCCATGGTACGACTAAAAAAACTCGAAATAATAGTCCCGCATAGGTGGCTAAGCGAGATAGACGATGTGCTCAAGGATATGCAAATAGGAGGAATGAGTGCAACTCGGATTGAAGGAAGAGGTAAGGTCAAACCTCTGCCTGTTTCAGTACAAAGAGGTACCAGTTATGCAACGCCAGAATTCATACCAAGAACAAAGGTAGAAGTCATAGTCAGGGACGATATGGTGGAAGAGCTGGCGGAAAAGATCCTTGAAAGATTTGGAGGAGATCCGAACCTAGGAGGAAAGATTTTCATTTCAGACGTAGTAGGCGCGATAGATTTCGTGACCACGAAAAAAGATGAGGAAGCGATCTGACTGCATCATCCCAATTCATTCGGCCTTCTTTAGTGCATTGTCAGGGCGAATATGTAGCTATAGTATGGGCATTGACATATCTTCAGAGCTATCTAAATTAGAGTATTCGCATTCTATATTGGATTCATATCTGCTTGGTCCCGATACGGGAAGGGTTCTGCTAATAACTAATTATGGTTTATTAAAATATCGCTACTTTATGTAATATCAAAATAATCATACTATAATCAAGTGAAGTTATGAATCCGTTGGGATTAGTGCCCTTCATGTAGTGGGGTTCTACTAACTAGTATTTAGCTTTGTTCTGACAAGAATTAAATTGTTCCCTCATTAGGAATTCGAAGAATTCTTTAACTCATATTTTTGGATCGTAGGTTGCTTGGGCTTATAGGTTACCGACAAGATATCTCCAACGGCATAATTGCAATTTGAGATCATCCGCGGTATACCGTCAGATGGCTCGACAACACAATCGTTACCCGACTTGAGCTTGACAGGCACATCCTCAGTTATGGACTCGCTAAACAAATTTTTTGCAGATGAACCCAACAACGCTAATATTATAACTACTCCCGCAACAATGAAAATTAGTGCTAATTTCCACAATGAAATGTTTTGAAAGCTCAC
>JAATVM010000142.1 GCA_014523495.1 Nitrososphaerales archaeon TH1920 | reverse complement strand
GAGAAAGGGTGGGAAGATGCAGCTCAGGTTGCAGTAGATGAAGCAAAAAAGACCCTGCATGGGATACATGGCATAGAAGTTATCGATATGACTGCTAATATAGATCCCACTTCAGGAAAAATAACAAACTATCGAACTTGCCTAAAAATATCTTTTGCCATAGACTAGTTTTCGATCCTGTAACATGGTTTTTATGATGCCAAAAAAACATAATTCATGAACATCCTTTGAAAGTGGTTTAATTACATAGACGTGTGATATAATCAAACGAGAGAGTAACCGTAAATTCTTAAATTACCTTTATGTTTGTATTAGGTGAAAATGGAAATGGAAATGGAAAAAAACGATGATGAACCTGTTATGTGTAGTAAATGTAATAAAACATTTGAAAATGAATCTGAATATTTACAGCATTATAATGAAAAGCACAAGCCTGAAAATATTTGAAAGGGTTTGTTATAATGGCCTGCATTAATACTATACCTTGAAACTTTTTTCACATATTGATTTTCTATTCACTTAAGATAAATGTAATAAAAATAAAAAAAATTATTCTTTTTTGGATTTTTTACCCTCATCCAAGTTATCTGTTCCTTTTTCATTTATCGTAAATCTTACTTCACTATATGGATGATATGGAGAATCGATCATTTTTGCTATTCTATTTTCACCAGACTTTCTCAAATATACTCTGTATGTGGAAGCATGACCAATTACGTTTCCACCAGTGGGTTTTGTTGGGTCACCAAAGAATGTATCTGGAGCAGATTGCACTTGGTTTGTAACTATTATTGCAACATTGTAAATTTCTGAAATTCTAAGAAGTTTATGCATAATAGAGTTAAGTCTTTGTTGTCTATCAGCAAGTGTTCCTCTACCAGAGAATTCTGCCCTATGTAATGAAATTATACTATCAACAACTACTAGTTTTGCTTTGTAATCATCTATATATTTACCAAGATTTTTAACTATTAATTCTAGATGTGCGCTATTATAGACTTTACACACAGCTACATTTTGTAGTGCGCGTACCGGATCTACGTTTCTACTACTAGATATTTGTTCCAATCTTTCAGGTCTAAATGTTCCTTCAGTATCAATGTAAATAATACCACTGTTTAATCCACCTGATTCTACCGGCTGTCCAGCAGTAATACACATAGTATGGCATATCTGTGATTTACCCGAACCAAATTCGCCATAAAGTTCAGTAACTGCCTGTGTTTCTATACCTCCCAAGAATAGATCGTCTAGCATACTTGAACCAGTAGAACATCGTAACAACGATCTTCTTTTCTTAAGCGCAGTATCGGCAGTGATGAATTCTTTTTCTAGAACATCGGATTCCCTTAATAGTTTTTGTGCTGCCATTATGAACGAGGCTGCACTTTCCTTGGATGCATTAATGTCTACTGCCAGATCTTCAACTGCAGCTACAGCTAGATCCATAACTGAAAAAATTCCTGCCTCTCTAAGCTTTTTAGCAGTTGTAGGACCTATCCCTTCAATGTCTTGAATTTCAAGATTAGTAAGATCATTAATTTGAGATTGTTCTGATAGTGTAGTTAATGATGTTTCAGTATTATTATCCATAACGGTATTTTCTTTTTCTTCTACTTTTTCTAATTCTAAGGATTCCTCCTCTTTGTCTACAATATCGTCAGCAGAATCATCAGCAATATTTTCAGAGTTACTTTTCTTACTTTGCTCTATATCAGAAGTTGAATATGTTGATTTTTTATTTCTCATTTGTATACATCATGTAAACCTATTACATTTAAGGCTTGAGACACTGATAGGAGGGTGGGTGGGTGGTTGTAGGTAATACCAAATACTACAAATTTGATTGTGTTTAGTCTAACATTATTAATTTATTTTCAAATATTCAATAGAATAAAAAATTATTTAGGTAGATATATTTTAGATCTGCTACTTACTCATTAAGTGGGGTAATAACTGTAATGTTGCCAATGGAACTGTTGAGAGTACGTATATCAAGTAAAATGAATAAAATAAGACCGATATTTTATGACTATGAGAAAGATAATGATATTACCTTGCCATCAAAATTAATCAAAACGTTTGAAGAGATGGCGAAGAAAGAATTAACGAAAGCTCATGTGAATGAAAATTTATCAAAGATAGAAGCTAAATATTCAGATTATAAACTTGTCAGAGGTATCTGTCATCTTTTGGAACAGAGGTGTATATATGAATCACCCAACAAGACATTTTCCCATAGTGAGAACAACAATACAATTAGTGCCATATATATTAGAAGAAAAATATTTGAAGAATCTTCTAAAATTGGTTATCCAGTAACAGAATATGAAAGAAAGAGGCTACTTGAAAGAGTTGCCTCAAAAAATAACTTGACTATAAATGAATTGGAAGTTGCAATGTGGAATGATCTTGATAAAAACAAATACCTGAAAAGCTTTGATTCATTGTCTCCATTACAACTAGTTGCGTGGTACAATCTTTCAGTACTTCAAACCCTTTTACTAAATTGTGTCAAACTAGAATTTAGTGTTTATGGTGGCTTCACTTGGAAGAAAATCTTACGCAAAATTAAGCAACTTGGATTGATGTATTTTCTGTATCATGAATCCAATTCGGATTCAGAATCAAACAATCAGACAAAAGATGACGAACAAATGGTATGGAATAAGAAAAATGACAATACGGTTATGTGTACTGTTGATGGTCCCCTTAGCATGGTAAGATTGACAGACAGATACGGGATGGCAATGGCTAAACTAATTCCCTTAATAATATTTACCGAAAAATGGTCCATTAATGCTATAATATTAAGAAAGTCTATCTCCGGTATTAAAAAAACATATAATTTTCAGCTATCAAGCAAAGATAAGGATCTTCCACTACTCGATGCATCAAACATTCATTTTCAACCAGGTCCTAAATCAGAGCCTCGATTATCTTTTAACGAGTATGCTGTAGATGACTTTGATAGCAATGTTGAAAAAAAATTTATGGATAAATTTCTCAAGTTTTCTATTGGATGGAAGCTTATCAGAGAGCCGGATCCGCTGATCCTATCCGATGGTAAAGCGTTCATACCAGATTTTGTATTTGAAAAATATGGTATTAAAGTCTATTTAGAGATAGTAGGTTTTTGGACAAGGGAGTACCTAAAAAGAAAATTAGAAAAAATAAAAGATTTGATAACTATGCATTCTACTACCTCTCCCTCATTTTTGACCTCATCTAAGGATGCAGTACAGATTGACTTGTTAATAGCTGCAAATTTGGACAACTATGTTTCTGAAAATGGAGATAAGATTGGGATTAAATCCATTTTTTCTAAATTTATAGATAAAAAACGCCTAATTTTTTTTAAGAAAGACGAAATTCCGTTTGGTCCAATAATTGAATATCTAAAAGATATTGATTCCAAAATCATCGAACATGTTTATATCAATTTACATGATACTATTTCCAAAGAGATAGAAAACATAATTCGAGACAAACAAAATAAAGTCATTTTTCTTGAAAAAATATCAGATAAGCATAATATTCCCCTTGAGTCAGTCTTAAAGACAATTAAGAACCTTCAGTCAAATAATGATAATACAAAAGATGTGATAACAAATAGACTAAAGGAATTCCTGTTGGTTGATAACTATATCATATCTAATGATAAAATTAATGAACTATTACCAAAACTTGATAAAATTAAAAAGTTGCAGGATGCAATTGACTTTCTAACTGAAAACGATATTCCTGAAGCATGCATCACCCTGCTTATTCCAAAAATGGGTTTTGAAATAGTTTGGAACGGTATTGATTTTAATAATGCGCTAATTCAACGCCAGTTGACAAATAACTCATCGATTGGCTTGTGACCAGTGTACGCCAGTAGTTTTTTATCCAGATTTAGGTCTAATTAGAGAAATAGTATATATGTTGATGGTATAATACAACTTCAGATATTGCAATCTACTGATAAACGAAAGATATGGCTTAAAAATATGGAAGGTAATTGGAGGGATTCAACATGTCCATGTGGGAGTAATTTTCACTTTAATGGAGATATTGATGAGTTATTTTCATGGGAACGGATACATCTAAGACACATGTCGTCAGATCCTGAAAATCACGCAATGCTATCGCTTTATCCAAGAGATATGGTTATTTTTTATCATTCCACAAGTGGATACATAGTTGAAATTAGAAAACACAGACCTCATGAGATTAAAGATTTGCAAAATGCTTGCCTTTACGGAAATGTCAAGCTCGCAGGTGTGTAATAGTTGAGTTGTGCCGACATAGTAAATCTATATAAATTTAAGAAAATGACTAAAGAAAGCATGAAATTAATGGTACAGTCTTAATAGAGTGAAGTAATTTACAAAAAAGCAAATAACTGCAACAAGATGAATAGAATCATGAATCTACCGTCAGGTTGGAAGATTGAATCTTCACGGCAGATATACTCCAATAAATATATTGAACTATACGAAGATGTTATAGACATCAAGAAAAAAAAGAAGATCTATACAAGAGCGAAGAGAAAAAATTATTCGACTATAGTTCCGTTTGTTTCAGATAATGAAATTCTAGTAATTAAAAGTTACAGACACTTAGTTAATTCATATCAAATTGAAGCTCCTTCGGGATACATAGATACTGGTGAGACACCAATTGCTGCTGCGAGTAGAGAACTAAAAGAAGAGACTGGTTACAAGGCAAAAAATATTATCAGCTTAGGTTCATATACATTGGATTATACAATGTTTGAACAAAGAGGCAATTTATTTGTCGGTTATGATCTAGTTAATGAAAAGAAACAGGAATTAGGAATGATGGAGATAATAGAACCTATGATTCTAACAATTGATGAAATTAAAAAGTTACTATTTAATGGAAAAATATTAAACGCATCTTCAATTGTTGCTTTTTACAAATCACTAGATTTTCATCTAAATTATAAAAATCAGATCATGAAATGATATTCTGGTTGAGTAATACTACCAATATTATCAATAATAACCGTAGAATCAATAATTTAATCGATAATATTAGCAGGTAATAATTTGCAAGACAACTATGATGTTACAGTCATCGGTGGAGGAATATTAGGCTGTGCTATTGCATATTTTCTTTCAATTGTGACAGAATCATCAATTATTGTCATTGAACAAGAAAAAAATGTAGGACTGCATACAAGTAGTAGAAATACCGGAAAGGTTCATGCACCATTATATTATAATCCAGACAAAAAGTCATCCACTGCATTCTATGCATTAAAGGGATTTGACATGTTAAAGCGTTATTGCAATTTACACAAATTACCGTTTAAAGAAGATGGAGTAATTGAGGTTGCAATAAATGAGAGACAAATCGATACGTTGCATAAACACGTTCAATGGGCTCACAAAAATGGGTTGAAAAATGAGGATGTTAAATTTTTAAATAAAGATGAAATTTTACAAATTGAACCTAATGTAAAATGTCAGGCTGCTATTGTATGTTTCCGGGATGCTTCGACTGATTATAGTCTCATAAATCAAAAACTAATGGAAGATGCTATTAGGTTTGGCTGTAAAACTTCGTTTCAAAACAAATTCAGGTCGGTTTACTGCAACACAAATACGGGTGCAAATAGAAAAATGACTATCATTGGTACTGTTAAAGATATCACTACTGATTATATAATAAATGCCACTGGGGGAAATTCGCTTGATATTGCTCACAATCTTGGTCTTGCAAGAGAATACACCGATCTTCATTTTAGAGGAGAATATTGGATGGCACCCCAGAAATACAGTAACCTTACTAAAAGAAGTATTTATTCAGCACCAAGATATACGGAGTATCCTTTCTTGGATCCCCATTGGATTATTAGAAGTGATGGAAGATGTGAAGTAGGACCTAATGCGGTACCTGTATTTGGTCCTTATTCATATAATTTATATGATAATTTAAAAAATGCTGTTCCAAAAATTTTTGAATCGGCTAATTTAGGTATATTAAAATTAGTTTTGAATAGACAGTTTCTACGCTTAGTATCAGATGAATTCTTAAGTTCTGTTTTTAAGACAAATATGATAAATAGAGTAAGAAAATTTTTACCCTGTTTGAATCCTTCTGACTTTAAACAAAGAGGCAGAGCTGGGATTAGATCTTTGTTAGTTGATAAAAATGGTAATTTTGTATCTGAGAGTCTACTAGTCGAGGATGAATCTTCATTACATATATTGAATTACAATTCCCCTGGTGCTACTGGAGCATTGCCTGTTGCAATAGACATAGTAAAGGAATTAGTTCAAAAAAATATGGTATATGGTAATGTATCTAGAAAAATTAACTTTCCATTTAAAGATGAGTTTGAATAATTTATTATTACCTCATGAAGTAGGTTATGACAGTCATTACCCAAATCTAATATTATATTAAGGGAAATTTGAAATAAACTATTGAGGGGTTGTCGTCTAGCTTGGTATGATGCCAGCCTCGGGCGCTGGAGGTCGTCGGTTCGAATCCGACCAGCCCCAAACTGCTAGTAGTTCTCTAATTGGGTTCACTTATAATAAAGTTGAATAAAAAAAATGAAGATACAAAAACTGAAAGATATTAGTTTCACTTACTAGCCAATAGTATAGGCGGATGTGACCATTGATTAATGAGAACTGACTGCTCAGGAATATACGTCCTAATTGCAACGGTGAAGGAATTATCAGGAACCGGAAGCCAAATTGGTTGTCTTAAAGCATCGACAGGTGGTTTGATGCAGGCTACCTAATAATAATACATTAGAATGAGAATATTGTGCCAACGCTACTTTGTAAGTACTTCTCAGGCATGGTTTCAATGATTCTATTT
>JAATVM010000141.1 GCA_014523495.1 Nitrososphaerales archaeon TH1920 | reverse complement strand
CGCGATTCGATATACATAGGCAAGAAACCTCTGATGGCATATGTAACCTCTACACTTATTCAACTAGCAAATCAACCAACAGTTACCATCAAAGCAAGAGGTTTAAGTATTGGAAGAGCAGTCGATGTTTCACAAATAATTCTCAAGAGAATGGAAAATGCAGGATATACAATAGGTGATGTTAGGATTGGCTCAGAAACTCTCCAAGCAGAAGATGGCAGAACAAGGAATGTCTCTACAATAGAAATTGAAGTAAAGAAAGCATAGGTAGCTTTCTCCTATACTTTTTGTTATTATATCTCTTCCTCAATTATTTAATAATTGGAAAATATTGCTGCACTTTATCTTGCTCATTTAAATCCAATAACAAATGCTCATGAAAAAATAATTTCTCAATTAGCTAAAGATTATCATGTTTACGTTTTCCCAGTAGTTTTCTTGAAAAAAGGTAGAGAAACAAACACTAGAACTTTTCCATTTCCCTATGAATTAAGAAAGAAGATGCTACTAAGCTTGTTTGATGGTCACGATAATATAGAAATTTTGCCTAATTACAAGTTTGTTTCTCCATTTATCAAATACCTTCCACCAATTATTTCTCCGTATGCATGGGCAGTACGCAGTGGAATTCTCCATGAAGTCCTGGAAGACCGATTTATTTCGTATACAGGGGACAAAGCTGAAAGAATAGCTTTGCGATTCTATAATCTTCATCCAATTAAGGCAAAAAGACTCGAAATATCTTCAACAAATGTGAGGGAATTATTGTACAGAGAAGCTCTAGAAAATCTAAGGAAGGAGGAGCATAGCAATACGAAAAATAGTTTTGATCACTCAAATCATAATAACCAAGCAAATTATCACAAAGACACAAATATTCAAGATACTTTGAAAGAAGAATCATGGCATAACATGGTACCAAAGACCGTTGCTCGTATAATTACGGAAAACTGGAACATTGTCGAAAAATTTGCTCAATCGTTAGACAAAACTATTAAAATATTTGGAATGAAGTTCCCTACGGAAGGTATTCTGAATTAAATGTTCTCAATACACAAAATTTGAATACTTTTATTATCCAATTATTGACTTGCCATTATGAAGGATAAGGCTGTAGACCTAGTGTGGTTCGATGGACAATATCTGAAATGGGAAGAAGCCAAGGTTCCCATCATGGTACATGCCCTGCATTATGGAACAGCAGTTTTTGAAGGCATACGTGCATACTCATCTGATGATAATTTATATATATTCAGACTTAAGGAACATATGGAAAGACTTCATAAATCGGCTGATGTTTATTCCTTTTCAACAAAATTTTCTGCTGATGAACTTTGCAATGCCACTGTAGAATTAATTCGAAAAAATTCTATAAAAGAGTCATGTTATATTAGGCCACTAACATTTGTTGGCCTACACGGAATCGATCTAAATGTCACTAAGAATTCTCCCACTCACACAACTATCATAATTTTTCCATTTGCAAAATATTTTAAGGGCGAGGGCATCTCCGTATGCATTTCTTCCTGGAGAAGAATTGATGACGATTCTATACCTCCAATGGCAAAGGCCTCTGGCAATTATCTTAATTCTGTATTAGCCACTCAAGAATGCAGACGAAATGGATATGATGAGTCTATACTCCTTGATAGGAATGGATGTGTAAGCGAAGCATCCGGAGAAAATATATTTATTGTCAGAAATGGAAAACTTCACACGCCACAGTTATCAGATTCAATATTAGAAGGGATTACAAGAAATACTGCCATAATAATTGCGAAGGAGATGGGATATGAACTTGTTGAACGTCCAATTTCAAGGACAGAATTGTATCTAGCTGAAGAGATATTTCTTACGGGTACTGCTGCTGAAATAATTGCAATTACAAAGATTGATGGACATGTTGTTGGGAATGGAAAAGAGGGAATGGTAACAAGAAGTATAAGAGAAAATTATGAGAAGATTGTGGTTGGAAAATCTGAAAAATTTATGGGATGGCTAACGCCCACTTGGTAAAAAACAAAAACGGTGGACTAAAAATTGCTGTGATTGGAGTGGGTGGTTGGGGAAAGAATCATGTTAGAGTCCTTCACAATATGGAAGTTCTTGAAGCTGTTTGTGATCTATCAGCTGATCGTGCAAAAGAAATTGGAAAAAAATATAATACAAAATTTTATTCATCTATAAAGGATCTTTTTTCCAATGAAAGAGGATTGGATGCCTGTTTAGTATGCACACCAACCAAATCTCACTTATCAGTAGTAAAGGAGGTAATTGAAAATGGTTGTCATGTATTTGTGGAGAAACCTCTTTCATTTTCTTCAAAAGAGTGTGAAGAGATGACGGACTTGTCTGAAAAGGCCAAGGTGGTTTTAACCTGTGGATATGTTGAAAGG
Source organism: Nitrososphaerales archaeon TH1920 (assembly GCA_014523495.1). GTDB lineage: Archaea > Thermoproteota > Nitrososphaeria > Nitrososphaerales > Nitrososphaeraceae > TA-21. The sequence continues at coordinate 1,786 of JAATVM010000141.1, read as the reverse complement.
TTTAATCCTGCTGTTCAGGATTTGAAGAAGATAATTGAAGAACAAGCTTACGGTGATCTTCTGATGATGGAGTTCCACAGGGAAAATAGAATGCCTTTACACATCAAGGATGTAGGTGTGATATATGATACATCCGTTCACGACATTGATACTGCAATGTTTCTTTTTGGCAAAGGTCCAAAAATGGTCTTTGCCAGAGCGGGGAAAAAGTTCCATTCGTACGAGGATTTTGCAACAATAATGCTAGGATTTGAAGATCAAAAGGTTGCGATAATTGCCTCAAATTGGGTCACACCAAAGAAGGTTAGAACATTTTCAGCTGTTTGTACTGAAGGTACTGTAAATGGTGATTTTATTACTCAGGAGATAAAAATTGATCAAGGTGACGCAACCATTATTCCTCGAAGACAGCAGTTTCAAGAGCCCCTTATATTAGAATTACAGAGTTTTATTGATGTAATAGAAGGAAGAAGGAAAAGGCCCCTAGTTACTTCTGAGGAAGCAACAAATGTTACAAAAGTGGCTGAGGCGGCACTTCTTTCAAGTGATACTGGGTCACCAATTTATTTGGAATTGAAATGAAATAATAAGTTGTGATAATCAAGACATAATTATGAGAAGATCAATGCTAGACATTCTAGCCTGTCCTATAGATAAATCCTATCCATTAGAATTGTTTGAAATTGATACTACCGAAGATATAACTATTAATGAAACTGTGATAAAGGAGGGAGTGCTATTTTGTTCACAATGTTCAAGGTTTTATCCCATAATTGAAGAAATTCCAGTTATGTTACCAGATGAGCTTCGTGAAAAAGAAAAAGATATTGAATTTTTACAAAAATGGCAGGAAAAAATTCCCAATAAAATCACAAAAAATGGAAATCCATGGCATTTGTAAATGTTGTAATTGTACATGAGAAATTATGAAGGAATTATAAATTGAATGTAGATATAGTATGACATTAATTATAGTAGGATTGACAAAATATGGAAAAGGACAATAATAATTTAATAAACTTTGTTTCAAATAGTGCAAAGATAGGAAGGAATGTAAAGATTTGGCATTTCAGCTATATTGGTAACAATACTGACATAGGGGACAATGTATCAATTGGTTCACTTGTACATATAGATTATAATGTAAAAATAGGAGACAATACAAGAATTGAAGGTTCTGTTTATATTCCTCCTTTAACTACAATTGGAAAAAATGTTTTCATCGGCCCTTGTGTAACTTTCACAAATGATCCTTATCCAATGAGTCCAAAAATGACTGGAGTGATAGTGGAGGACGGTGCGATAATTGGAGGAAGAGCAGTATTTAAGGCCGGCATAAGTGTTGGAAAAAACAGCGTGGTAGCAATGGGAGCAGTTGTAACAAAAAATGTGCCTCCTAATGTCGTTGTTATGGGCCATCCAGCGACTATTAGGTATTCGAGAGACGAGTATGATATTAAGAAGAAAAAATGGAATTCTTAGTTGATCTTATTTACATAATCAAAATAATCGCATTTTAAACTGATATCATTCAATATTCATAAATTCACTCCAACATTCATTACAAAAATCTTCGTCATTTACTATTTTTCGTTGAAGATTTACATCCTTTTCATCATATAGTTTGAGACACATTATGCAAATTGACATACTATTATATACGCAGTTTTAGCATTTTAACATTACGTAAAAAATTTATGATATATATATTAAATCAGTTTGATTTTTGATTTAGTTTTTGTAACGTCAAATTAGACTAAATTATTTTGTTTGATTAATTTATATT
>JAATVM010000140.1 GCA_014523495.1 Nitrososphaerales archaeon TH1920 | reverse complement strand
TACGGGGAAGGGTTGGGATCATCAGCTGCGTCATGTGTTGCAACAGTTGCTGCACTTTATTCCTTGTTTTCAAAGAGCGATAAAAATCACATTTATGATACTGCAAAGATTATGGAACAAAATATACATACCAATTCATCAGGTATAGACTGCTATGTGTCTACTTTTGGTGGAATTGTGAATTATGAACCAGACAAAGGATTTAGCAATATAAAAGCAAGGAAAAAATTTACACTTTTAATTGGGACAACTGGTGTAAAACATTCAACAGGAGAAGTAGTGTCACGGGTTAAACTTTTTAGGCAAAAAAATTTTACCATTTTTAAAGAACTCTCCTCAAAAGCAAGTATGATTTGCACGAGAGCAAAGAAGGCAATGATTGAAGGCAATGAAGTGGAACTTGGAAATCTGCTCACAGAAAATCATAAATTATTGTACATGTTAGACGTATCGCACCCATTGATTGAAAAATTGATTGAAAGATGTATGAATATTGGAGCTTTAGGAGCAAAACTGACAGGCGCGGGCAGAGGAGGAGCAATAATTGCACTCATGCCAACTGAGACAAGCAAGGACATAGCAACTAGGATTAGTAGAGAATCAGGAAGATGGATGCTAGTTGAGTTTGATCATAATGGGGTAGCAATTGGTTGATTTTAGTTCAATTATCAAAATTTAAATTTTCATAAAAAAACGTAATTTTAATGCATCAAGACGTTGTGCTAATTAAACTAGGTGGGTCTGTAATTACCTACAAACAAAGACCTTTGACTACCAACAAGATAGCGATAGACCGAATCATTAAAACACTTTCATCTGTAAAAATCCCAATCATACTTGTTCACGGCGGTGGTTCTTTTGGTCATTACTGGTCGATCAAGTATGATATGCATTCTAATCCAGAGCGATATTCGTCAGAAGGTATCGCTGTCGTTCATGAATCAATGATATTATTAAACCACATAATAGTAAAATCAATGTTAAAGTTAAAAATGAATCCTTACTCTGTTCCCCCTTTCTCATTTATGCTAGGGAATAAACCAATCCTAAAGAAAATTTTTGAATTGGCATCTATGACCAAAGATAATATTATACCTATAACATACGGAGACATTGTATATAGATCATATCATAGATATTCAATACTATCTGGAGATGAGTTGATGACCATGATTTCGTCTGTTTTAAGGCCTAAAAAGGCAATCTTTGCAGTCAACGTAGATGGAATATACAAGGATCCTCAATCTAAGCAGATAGTACAAAAGATTGAAGAGAAATCATTAATAAAATTTTCAGGAGTAAATTTTGATATAACTGGGGGCATGAAAAGAAAAGTTCGCGAAGCATTAAGAATTTCTCTTGCAGGGATGGATGTACATTTTGTAAATGGATTCAAGCCCGAGAGGCTCTTGAAAATATTAGAAAACAGCAAAACAGAAGGTACAGTAATAAAGGGAAAAAGGTCCAGTACCGGAAATGCCTGATGAATCTGACTCTCCTTCTGATATCGAGGTTATAAAGCAACGAAAAAAAGAAGGAATATTTATTCCTTTAACTAGGAACGTTCAAGCAAAAGAATCATCAACCTATTTAGAATATATCAAGTTAATTCACAACGCTTTGCCTGAAATTGATTACGATGGTGTTGAAACTACTCAAAATTTTCTTGATCATAATTTCAAGGCTCCAATTATTATTGATTCGATGACTGGGGGAACGCCAGAAGCTACCAAGATAAATTCAAGGCTTTCGCTTCTTGCAGAAAAATTTGGTCTTGGTATGGGACTTGGGAGTCAGCGGGCAGGACTATTGAGCAGTGAGCTTTCTGAAACATATTCAATAGCAAGATCTAATGCACCTAGTGCATTCCTTGTTGCAAATATTGGCGGGGCGCAGCTTTCAAAAGGATTGAAAATCGAGGACATTAAGAATATGATTGACATGATTGAAGCAAATGCTCTTGTCGTCCACTTAAATCCACTACAAGAACTCATTCAACCAGAAGGAGAGCCAAAATACAAGGGAGTCTTGGCAAAGATCAAGGATATTTGCGCTAATGTTGATATTCCGATAATAGTGAAAGAGGTGGGAGCAGGTATTTCAATGGAGGTTGCTACAAGATTGGAATCTGCCGGTGTATCAGCAATTAATATTGCGGGTTCTGGTGGGACCAGCTGGGCTGGTGTAGAAAAATTGAGAGCGGAAACATCCCATGACATCAATAAGATAAATTTGGGAGAATTGTTTTGGGATTGGGGTATCCCCACAGCATTAAGTTTGATGGAAGTGAGAAACTCAGTTAAGATCCCGGTTATAGCTTCAGGAGGGATTCGAAATGGATTAGAAATTGCAAAATGCATTGTACTTGGGGCTAATATGTGTGGAATGGCGTTTCCTTTCCTTAAACAAGCGTCAAAATCTTATGAAAGTTTGTGCGAGTTTACTAATAAAACATTAAGTGAATTAAAAGGCACAATGTTTCTTGTTGGCTGTAAAAATATAAACGAATTAGGAAAATCAAGATTCATAATTACTGGCGAATTAGCAAAGGTGAAAAAATGGATAATCTGAGAAACGATCTCAATGATGTGGTATCACGAGTAAGAAAGTTTACTTCATCTGTCCTTGAGGGTCAACCAATCAGGTTGTATGATGCAGCTAGTACATATCTCACCAGTGGAGGAAAGAAGCTGAGACCATTCATGGTAATAAAGAGTTGTGAAATGTTTTCTGGGAGGGAAGAAAAAGCGTTACCGGCAGCTGCGGCAGTTGAACTAATTCATAATTTTTCCCTGATTCATGATGACATTATGGATAATGATGATATGCGTCACGGCGTCTCTACGGTCCATAAAAAATACGGGTTGCCAATTGCTCTCATAGCTGGAGATATTTTATTTTCTAAGGCTTTTCAAGTACTCTCCTTACATAGTAAAAATATAGGGCATGATGATACTATAATAGCAGAAATGAATAGGATTCTCTCTACTGCATGCGTACGTGTCTGCGAAGGTCAAGGTCTCGACATACAAATGGCATCTAGCAATAAAATTCCGACTGTAGATGAATACCTAAACATGATACAAAAAAAAACTGCCTCTCTCTTTGAAGTCTCTTGTGCATTAGGGGTTCTGTCTTCTGCACAACCACTTGCTGTTAACGTGAATAACCTTTCTAAATTTGGACGATTTACTGGAATTGCATTTCAACTAATAGATGATTTAATAGGAGTAACAGGCGACCCCAAACTCACAGGAAAAGCAGTAGGAAATGATATAAGAGAAGGTAAAAAAACTTACCCGATACTATTAGCATTAGAAAATGCAGATACGAATAAGAGAGAGAAAATTATGAAGGTTTTTGGATTCAAGGGAGCAAATCGCGATTATGTTGAAGATGCTGTTTATGCAATATCTTCACTGAATATAGAAGAAGAAGTAAGAAGAACAGCTCATGATAATATGATTAAAGCTTTTGAATCTATAAAGACTTATGCTGAAACAAGTGCAAAGAATGCTCTTGTATCATCTGCAAAGTTTATAGTCGAAAGGAGTCTGTAGTCTGGTGGAAAGTAACGAAGAAATACGTAGACTAGTTAATGCTATTGCACTGAAAAACGCCTCTGAGCATTCTGGAAGTACTAATGTCAATACTGTTCTCTCTAGGATATTAAGCTTGAAACCTGAATTAAAAAATGAATTAAAGACTCTCATAGAAGAGATCAGAATCATAGTAGATTCTGTAAACAAATTAGATTTAGAACAACAGAAAAAATATATAAATGAGATATACTCTGTCAACATCAATATTGATTCTAAGTCAAGACATGAAAATATTGATTCTCATACATTACCAGAACTTCAGCTGACAGGAACTGAAGTAGTTACTAGATTTCCACCAGAGCCTAACGGTTATCCTCACATAGGTCATGCAAAAGCAGTCGTAATCGATGAGGAATATGCCAGAATGTATAATGGTAAATTGATTTTGCGTTTTGATGATACTAATCCGATGAACGAAAAATTGGAATATTATGAAGTCATAAAGAGTGATCTTGAATGGTTAGGAGTTAAACCAGACATAATAAAAAACACTTCTGACGATATACTAATGCTACATGAATATGGAAAAAATTTGACAAGGAATGGAGATGCCTATATATGTACCTGTGGTATTGACAATATTCACAAGTTCAGAATGGAACAAATTGAATGCCCATGCAGGCGCAATATTGATAATTCTGAATCTAATTTAGAAAGACTGGACAAGATATTTGGCGGAGCATATCATCAAAACGAAGCCATAATTAGATTCAAAGGTAATATGCAGGATAAAAATACCGTGATGAGAGATCCGACACTTTTTAGAATTATAGAAGTCCCTCATCCTCTTTTGGGTGATAAAATACAATTATGGCCAACGTACGATTTTGCTGCGCCTGTTGAGGATAGCCTTGATGGAGTTAGTCATGCACTAAGAACTAAAGAATATGAATTGCGCAATTTCTTATACCAAAGTATTTTAGATAAATTGCACCTAAGAAAACCAATAGTCGTTGAATTTTCTAGATTAGAATTTGACAATATGCCAGTTTCTAAAAGAAAAATTAAACAATTGTTAGAGGATGGACTAATTTCAGGTTGGGATGATCCACGTCTACTTACTCTGTCGGCAATGCGCAGAAGGGGATTTGATCCTAAGGCAATTAGAAAATTCGTATTGAGTCTAGGCCTAACTTTGGCCGAAACAAAACCGCCGTTTAAGGCATTAGAATCGATGAATAGAAAAATAATCGATCCCCATGCTATTCGATTATTTTTTGTCAAGGATCCCATAAAGTTAATTGTCGATGATGGTAAAAATATCAAGGTCACATTAAGTAATCATCCAACAAATGATCTTGGAAAAAGAGAGGTTGAAGTTTCAACTGTGTTTTACATTTCTCGTGATGATGCTATGCTTCTTGCTGAAGAAGAAGAAGTTAGACTGATGGAATTATATAATATAAAAATAAAAAATATTGATCTAGAAAATAAAAGAGTGATTACTGCTTCTTATTTTAACAATGACATAGTACGAGAAATGAAGAAAATTCAGTGGGTGTCAGACAAGAGCGTGACAAAATACAGTATCCTGGTTCCCAAGGATCTATATTTAAATGACAAATTCAATCCCAATAGTTTAGAAATTGTTGAAGGATATGCTGAGTCTTCTGTACTGCAGCTAAAATCCCGAATTCCAATACAGTTTATTAGATTTGGTTTTTGTATATCAGAGGAAAAAAAATCTGCTATTTTTATACACAGGTAAACAAATTGAAAATAGGAAGGATTAAGATACATCAAGTAGGAGAAACATACGGAATAATCTCTCCCGATGGTAAAAGGATAATTACAAAGCTAGATTTTCAAGAACAGACGGGCGTACCAATTCCTCAGACAATAAAAGAATTCATTGTTAGAGGATGGATTGACGAAGTGAAGAAGTATCTTGCTGACATAAATTTTAGTGACAAGATTAACAGTATTGATCTATTAGCTCCTATTCCAGATCCGTCAAAAATAATCTGTTTAGCATTTAATTATTATGATCATGCAAGAGACTCAGGTCTTACTCCTTCCGATGAACCTGTAATTTTTATTAAACCGCGAACTACTTTAAACCATCCTTTTAATGATATTGTCTGTCCATATTTTGTACAACGCCTTGATTATGAAGCAGAATTGGCAGTTATTATTGGAAAGAATACTAAAAATATTGAGCCTAAAAATGCTTCTGAGTGCATATTTGGATATACAATACTGCATGACGTTTCAGCTAGAGATATACAATTCAAGGATAAACAATTTACCAGGGGAAAGAGCATCGATACCTTTGCACCATGCGGACCCTGGATAACGACCAAAGATGAAATCAACAATCCTCAAAATTTACAAATTGTTACAAAGGTCAATGGAGAAATTCGACAAAATTCCTCCAGTAGCAAAATGGTAATCTCAATTGAAAAAATAATCTCAAGTCTAAGTAAAGTAATGACTTTAGAAGCCGGTGATATCATATCTACTGGAACTCCAGCGGGAGTCGCGATGTCAATGAAGGAACCCAAGTATCTAAAGAATGGTGATGTTGTAGAAATTACAATTGAAAATTTAGGTACAATCAGAAATCGAATTACTTTTGCATAGAGTCTAAATTATGGAACATTGTCTTTTTGACAAATCTTCCTTAAATGGACCACTTCTTTCTCTAAAATATGGGAATAATCCTTGTATAATTCCACTAATGTAGATCTTACACTAGCTAACTGAATCGATATGTTAAGAGATTGTAAACAGGTATCCATAGATCGTTCTGTTGCAAATAAATTCATTGATTCTTTGAAGGATGCAAGTAATAACTGATGCTCAGAACTATTTTCATCTATTAGTTTTTCAATATCATCTACATTTTTTGAACCATTTTCTTGAAAATCATGTAATTTGAACATTATAGAATCATAATGATATTGAAATATATTAACATCATTGAATTTGAACGAGGGTAGCAAATTTGTTAAATTGCGATACTTGAAAACTTTAAATTAATAATGTATTTATTTGCCGCCTCAAGTTCAGATTTGTATGGTCTTGGACAATAAGGGCATAATTTCGTATTTACGTGTATTAAAGGAAGATTTGATAATATTCAAAATAAAACCATCGGAAGGTAAAGTCCCAGATTTCAAGGCTGGCCAATTTGTAACAATAGGATTGCATGTACCTTCTGAAGGAAAAATAGTAAGAAGGGCTTATTCAATAGCCTCACCTCCGGAGCAAAAAAATGTCTTTGAATTATTAGTGAGATGGGTAAAAAAACCAGTGCCGGGACGTTTGACTACTGAATTATTTAACAGAAGAGAACTAGATGAAATATTATGGGTAAAACCAACAGGGGCCTTTACAATAGATGAGAAAAAACATGATGGTACTCCTGATAACAGAAGAATGGTACTCATCGGGGGAGGAACAGGATTGGCACCATTTATTTCATATGCACTCCATCTAAAGTCTATAGGAAGCAAGCGAGAAATCGTAATTCTACATGGTGCAAGTTATGTCGATGAACTGAGTTATAGAGAGCTTTTAACAGAGCTTGAAAATGAAAGTTTAGAACGCGGAAAGGATAAGTGGAATTTCAGGTATCGTGCTAGTATAAGTAGACCTCAAGAATGGTTTAATAGAAGTTGGAATGGCCAGAAAGGAAGAGTTGAATCATTTTTACGACCAAAATTGGGAACAGACAAGTCCCCACTGGAAGAATTGGTTGGAGAATCAATTACTCCTGAAAATACAATTTTTTACGTGTGTGGGTGGCAAGGAACAGTTGACGGAGCATTGGATTATTTAATACCAAAAGGATTTGTAACAGAAAGAAATAAGCGAAAAGATGGAAGCTATGATGTTAAATTTGAATCCTATGGATAGGTTCTCAAAATCTTGGCGTTACAAACCTTAACCTTATATCAAGGATAAAAGTGAGCATTAATAGATATGAAATTCGAATATGAAGAATTTTCCACTATTGAAGAATTTTTTTTATATCTGGTATCAGTAGCGCCGTATATGAAACAAGTACTGCCTGCTAGTTCTTACAAGGGATATGTTTTTTCAATTCTACCTCTTACTCCTGTTTCGGGCGACATACTAATGATGATTTATGCAAGGGGAAGTATGGAGCCAGGATTGATAGAATTTGATATCTCAACAAAGAAATACAAAACCGTTACATCAGTCGAAAGAGCTGATAAGAACTATTTCGTTATACTGAAACCCAAGATAGCAACCATTGCCGATAGTGCCATAAAAGAAATTGAAAATTCTAGTAAGAATTAGAGATAATTTTTAAAGATCTCATAATTTTGGTGATAAAGACTGAGTTACAGATCTACTTCTAGAATATTTCTCGACTATATCTTCAGGTACCTGGCCATTAAACAAATCTTTTGACAAACCCTTTAGGTACCTCATTATTGCCCAGGTTCCGGCCTTTATCAATAACGCCATAAAGACTTTCATTGCAGGCCCATATGTCTTGTTTCGAATAATTATAGGTATAATATCATTTATGACTCGCAAGTTATATTGCCAACATTTCCAAAACAGGGTAAACTGGGATTCATTCAAATTTCCAAAATGCATCGAGTTTCTTTCTGAAAAATCTTGATACAGCAGCGGAGCGACAAGGCCACTCATTTTCATCTGTCTAAAATCATCTAATAGGTCTATCGTGTATTGTGTCTCGTCCGGAGTTTCATCAGGCCAGCCGATAATTAATGTCAAGGCAGGGAACCAATGATTCTCATTTAAAATTCTGCAACCTTCTCTTACAACGGCGCCCCATTCGTCAGGCTGATACGGTTTTGTCTTTACTCCAAGATGTTTTCGAACCATTCGTGGTGCGACAGTTTCAATCCCAAGGTTCGTAGCAAGCCATCTTCCACTTGAATCCATGTCATTTATTTTGGAGAGATCATTTATTAAATTGGGAGAAGAGGCAACAGCAGATAGTGTCATATGAGTAGTTCCGATAAAATTTGCACCTGTCGACTTTAGTCCCTTCCAAAGATCAGTTATCAAATCTGCATTTGGAATAAAATCCTTATTATCGCAACCATATAGTAACATTTCATCAGATTGAAGCCAAATGGAATCAAAACCATACTTTAAATTTATTCTCGCTTCAGTTTGTAATCTTTCCAACGGAATATCTTTTTTTGATCGTTTATTTACATCGCAAAAATCACAGCCTCTCCCACATCCTCTCATTGCCTCCACTAGTGAATTTACTGTAGGACCTTGAATGGGAGGAATATTTTCAATACTTCTTACGAACGTATGAAGTAACTCTGGTGCGTCACCAGATTCGAGGTCATGAAATAGATCTAAAGCCAATTCATCAGCTTCTCCAATTACAACTGTATCGATTCCATGTATTTTCATTCTATCAGGTTTTGCAAGTTCCCATGAACCATTTCCTCCAACTACAACTTTAAATCCATATTTCTTTTTCAATTGAATAACAGACGCACACATTTTCTTAAATTTCATGGCAACATATGATAATTTCTCAGGTGACATAGTTGTAGTTACTGGTGCCATTCCTAATGGATCCATGACATTAATTCCAACCACAGTAGTGTCAGGTCCTATACACTTGTCTAACATTTCTGGATGGGCTATTACAATTTGGTCTCTTTGGTATTCTTTTAATAATGCACTTTCAATTCTCCGAAGACCACATTGAGCGACCTTTACTTCACCTGTATTCTTGTTGGTTTCGACGCTAGGACAAAATAACTTGTCAAATACAAATTCGGGTACAAGTTCATATGGACCACATGCAATAAAACCATAAAGAAAATTACCACGATAATTTGTCATAAGACTACGGTCTGCTGTTAACACCACACGTTTACCAGCTGACATCTTCTCTAATCCTCAAGTTCGTTAACGTACTTGGGTATAAATCTATTACTATACTGTTACCAATATTGATCATTTAATACAAACCCGTTCGATGCCCTTTTATCAGAATTGATTTTAGTTGTCTATGTGCCAAAATATTAAGTGCATTCAGAAACGAGACCCACCTGTAAGATGCATGTTCATAAGAGATAACTATATCTCTGATAGGTGTCGTAGCAAAATAGAACTTGACTTCCTTATGCGATCTTATCCCATTCAATTTCATATAGGAATATTTTATTGTCCCAATAAATGATACTATATCGAGAAATTTTATGCCAGTCTCTTCTCTTACTTCTCTGACCAAAGTTTCAAGCTCTGATTCTCCATATTCTTTGTGCCCTTGCGGAAAGCCCCATAAACCTCTTCTATTCTTTAGGATTAGGAATTCAGGTTCCTTAACAGAAACCGATGAATTGTATCTTATAACAGCACCAATAGAAGTCTCCAGGAGTATTCTACCTCTTTATTTTAATACGAAAGCTAATTATAATTTTTATCGAATTTTTACCTTAAAATTTAACATAAACAAATTCTAAATCTCATTTTCATGATAATGTTGAATTCAACCAAAAAAACATAGTTAACCTAAAGATATTAATGTCTAGATCTGAGTCGAAAAGATGGGCCGATCGTCTAGTCCGGTAGGATACGGCATTGGCATTGCTGAGGTCGTGGGTTCGAATCCCACTCGGTCCATTAACATATCATGTTTCAAGCATCAAAAGTGAATACAAGATATTTGCTATGCTTGTTAAGAATCGTATTAATTCAAAAATTTAACATTATCTGACTTCTATTAGATCTTCCTTAATTCCTTTTGTAATGAGAAAGTCCTTAGCTGCACTTCTATGATCACCTTGCAAAATGACAAATCCATTTTTATAAGTACCTCCAGCTCCAAGTTTGATTTTCAATTCTTTAGTGATTGAAGCAACATCAGTCATACTCTCAAGGCCTTTTATGACTGT
>JAATVM010000139.1 GCA_014523495.1 Nitrososphaerales archaeon TH1920 | reverse complement strand
TAGTATAAATATTAATTTTAAATTCAAAAAATTTCAGTTGTCTATATTCCTGCGTTACCTTACCATAGAATTAATACATAAACATAATGATTACCACAAACAAGAACATAATATAATATCGCATCAGATTTTTGTATATTTGATGGCTAAATTATTCATGATAATTGAGGTTAATTTGCAAAGTGGTAACAATAATTTTCTTGATTTTTTGATTTACTATTTTGATCTCTGATCTTTGGACTAAAAAATCACCAGAACCAAAAATTTTTGAAACAGATAACTATGATAATTACTTTGCAATGACAATTTTGGTAATAAACCATTATTGCGATTGTATTTACGTTACGACCTATGATATCATATAAGTAAGGATGCATTAACAACTATAAATGCAAAAATTCATTGTGATCAGCTCAATAATAACCCATTAAAATGAATTTAATTATCTGAAAAAATTATTTATCTTGATTTTTAATTGACATTATTGTTTCAGTACCACCATGAATCAAGGTCATTTAATTGTGAATTGCAAGAAACGTTAAAAAAATTTTTGTGACCAAATCTATTTATTTTGACAATGGTAATCAATAGTGATGAGTAGATTCTTCAGAGCTAAAGACAAGAATGACAATACTTCTAACAATACAGAAGAAACCAAAAACACGATAGACCATCGTGACTTTCAGGTACGTGATTTATATAAAAAAGGTGTGAATCACATGTCTAACGACAAATTAAATGATGCCATACGTAGTTTCGAGTTGGCTCTTAGGATAGATCCAAAGTTTGTTGAAGCCTGGATTAAAAAAGGCTATGCCCACTTCCATATGGATGATTACTCATTTGCCATATCTTCGTATGATATGGCATTGAATATAGATCCCGATAATTATGAAGCTTGGAATTTAAAGGGACTAGCATATTATAAAATGAATAACTATACCAAAGCTATAGAATGCAGTGTGAAAGCTCTGGATGTAAATCCAAGTGATGGAATGGTTTGGTACAACTATGCATGTTATCTCACATTAGATGGGAAGGTGGATGACGGAATGGAGGCTTTGAAAAGAGCGATTGAAATAGATATTTCTCATGCAAAAAAAGCTGTGCGGGATCGAGATTTTGAAAATGCTCGCGCAGAAGAGGGTTTTATGAGGATAATTGAAGTGGTCGTACTCGAATCCTTACGACAAGGATATGATTACGTAGGTAAAATTGTTTGGTTAACTGGAATGGATAAACAGGATGTTGAAGATGCCTTCATGAGGTTAAGTATGAAGGGACTAGTGACATTAAAAGAAAAGAAATCACTGACTGGTAAGGAACAGTACTATGAACTTTCAAGAGACCTTTCAGACAGACTAGGAGAAATGAAAAGATCCGGATTTCTTAAATCCAAGGAGTATTCTGCACCAATTCAGGAGATAAGGGATATTCTTGAAATATTAGACAAATCAATTGAATCTGTCAAAAATGGAAACATAACCCAGACTATTGATTCATTTGAACAATTAACAAGCCCGCAGAAACATGGCAATACATTGATAGAGCAATTCTTTGATCAACATCGTGATTTGAGGGTGTATTATGTTAGGCTGAAGGAAAAAGGTCAAGAATATCTTGATTCTCATAAATCAGAGTTAACTAATTTACTTCAAAACATAATAGAAAAAGTTAGAAGTGGTCCTTTATCCAGAACAATCTTGGATTAAAAGGATATTATTTTACTGAATTTGATTAATGAATTAATGACGTCTAATTCTGCTTGTTTATTTTGTTTACAATTTCTTTGAATGTATCCATATTTGATTCGAGATAATTTGAAATAAAATACATTATTCCATATTTTTCACCCATTCTTGAAACCAGATTATTTTTTTCTAACACATCAACGTGATGCCGAATAGCCTTATAGTCAAGATTCAAAATTTCTGCCATGCGATTTATGTTCAGTGGAGTTTCTTGCAACAAGTTTATGATCTTGATTCTATTTTCACCACCTTTTGACCCTGCAAATAGATACCATAAGAGGCGTCTGGCCGTGGGATCTGACATTTAGACTATTCACAATAAGCCTTTAATTAAAATTTGAATTCATACATGTACTCAGAAACTGCCAATTCAAATAATATTAATACAAGATAGAGGAATAATTTAATCATGGGAAAAATTTTCACCGAAGTAAGTGAAAAAGAAATAACAAGAACCATAGCACAAATGTTCAATGAAACATTGATTGAATATAGCGATTGTGATGTAATTATAATTGGTGCTGGACCAGCAGGATTAATGGCTGGAAGAGAATTATGCAAAAATGGGATCCTGACCCTGATAATAGAACAGAATAACTATATTGGTGGAGGATATTGGGTAGGAGGCTATATGATGAATCCTGTAACTGTAAGATATCCAGCAAACAAAATATGGGATGAACTTGGCGTTCCTTATAGAAAAATTTCGGATTCATTGTATGCTACATGGGGACCACATGCATGTTCAAAACTCATTGCATCTGCATGTGATTGTGGAGTTAGATTCTTACAGCTTACCAAATTTGATGATTTAGTATTGAAAAATGGAAGAGTGGGCGGAGTGGTCGTGAATTGGATGCCTGTTTCTGCATTACCAAGAAATGTTACATGTGTAGACCCTGTTGCTCTTGAATCAAAAATAGTAATAGATGCATCTGGCCATGATTCAGTAGCTGTAAAAAGACTAATGGATAGAGGATATGTAAAGTGGAAAGGAATGGAACCAATGTGGGTAAACGGAGAAGATGCGGTAGTTGAATATACGGGCGAAGTTTATCCTGGATTGATTGCTGCTGGAATGTCAGCGACAGAGACACACGGATTGCCTAGAATGGGGCCTACATTTGGATCAATGTTATTATCAGGCAAGAAAGCAGGACAAGTTGCTTTAGGAAAATTGAAGGAAATACCAAATCCAGATATAAAAATTAAGTAAGGACATACATAGTAACCATAATTTACATATGAAAATATCATATGTGCATCTCTACTCCTCTTCTTTGTTGACTTCTTCTCTTATTAGGGGAGTTTCAGAATATTTACATGAACTATTTCCTATTGTTAAAATAGACATCAGGTCATTTTCTTACTATTTTGAGAAAAGTATGATTGAAGAGGATCTTGTAGACAATAGGATGGTTCTATTATCACATGATTTTCTAAATACAGCTCATCAACATGAGCTACAAAATAAATCAAATGATATTGGTCAAAAAATTACAGTTATTGATGGTTTTTACCTTCAAAGAATTTATTCCAAAATTATTGATGAAAATGAAACGCAGTTAGACCATTTGCACATTATCTTCGAAGATAATTTGATATGCACGTATGATGAAAATGACCAAAGATATCATGCTAGACCATTAATTTGTGGATCACCAAGTATTATATCTATAGCCGGCATCGTTGAAGGTCCTGCTAAACCAAAAGGATATTATTTCAAACTAATGCTGAAGGATATGCTCTCTATTAATAGTAAAGAAGTAGAGCAGGAATTTGCTAATAGATTTATTGGCTATGATGATCCTCGGGTGGTGCAGGCAGCAACGGGTTATGCTATTCAGTCTATTTTTTTTTTCTTACTAATGGTAACCCATTCTGTTCGAATTATCCTTGTAGATTATTTAATTCTCATTGGCAGGAAGAATTAGTTTATACTCAAGTAATAAACCCAATACTGTGCAAAGAACATCTAGGATTATTACCCACTTAAGTTGACGAATAATCTAGCATAGGAAATATGAGATTCGGTCATTAATTGTGATAAGATTGTATTTGTATTCATAAATAACGAAACAATTTAACGTACTTAATTTCCGAACAAATTATTAAATGGTTAAATCTTCCTCCAGTTAATCATACATGTCAAAAAATGCAAATCATGGACCCCATGACTCAAAAGGTGCGAAGAATCTTTATGATGTAATAATAATTGGCTCAGGTCCAGCAGGATTTACCGCAGGGATCTACACTTCCCGTGCAAAACTCAAAACACTGATTATTTCTGGATCTCTTCCTGGTGGTCAACTTATGACTACTAGTGAAGTTGAAAATTATCCTGGTTTTCCTAATGGAATTTTTGGACCTGAACTAATGATGAATATGAGACAACAAGCTGAAAGGTTTGGGACGACCGTAGTTGATGATGAAGTTTTAAATGTAGATTTCAAAAATCGTCCATTTCTAATATCAACACATTCTGAAAGTTATGAAGGTAGGGCAATACTACTTTGCACTGGGGCATCACCAAGAAAATTAGGTATTGATGGGGAACAAGAATTTGGTGGAAAGGGTGTCTCTTATTGCGCTACCTGTGATGGACCATTCTTCAAAGGTGAAGAGATCGCGGTTATCGGCGGAGGTGATACTGCCATAGAAGAGGCAACTTTCCTTACTAAATTTGGTAAATCAGTTAAGATTATTCATAGAAGAGAGTTTCTGCGAGCGAGTAAAATCCTACAAGAAAAGGCATTTGAAAATTCGAAAATTCAATTCATATGGAATCATGTTGTGACAAGAATCGGTGGAAATAAGAAGATAGAAAGTATTGATATAAAGGATCTAACCACTGGTAAAATACAGAATTTGTCAATAGGAGGGCTTTTTGTAGCAATTGGTCATGAACCAAATACTTCGATTCTTAAAGATCAATTAGAACTGGATGATAAAGGATATGTTGTTCTCAAAGACAGTACAAGAACTAGCGTAGAAGGAGTTTTTGCCGCTGGCGATGTTCATGATTATCGATACAGACAGGCCGTTACTGCTGCAGGATTTGGATGTATGGCTGCATTAGATGTAGAAAAATGGTTAAGTGAAAAAAAAATTCATGCGTGAACTAAGATTTAATGTATAAATGTGGTAATTTCTCCATTGCCGAAACATAATCACTTTCCATCAGTACATTTTGTTCCTTATAGAGACTTTTGAATTTTCTACCGTCGTCTGCAAAAATACCTACAATAACTCCTTTATCTATTTCCTTTGAAAACTTTAACATCGAGGACATTACAGAGCCTGAAGACGGTCCTACGAATAAGCCTTCTTTTCTAAGTAGATCCTTAACTGCCCTAAATGAATCCTGATTTGTAGCAGTTATCCATTGATCAACTATACCTTCTCTACGTTTGAAGAGGTCTGGCATGGATGATTCTTCAAAGTTTCTTAAGCCTTGAAGTAGATGGTTCTGCTGTGCTTGAATAGCTATTACCTTTATACTTTTATTCTTCTCCTTGAGAAAAGTCCCTGTTCCAGTAATGGTGCCTCCTGTTCCACAACCTGTAAAGAAGTGTGTTACTTTTCCATTTGTTTGCTCCCAAATCTCTGGACCAGTACTCTCGTAGTGAGCAAGAAAGTTAGATTCATTTTCATATTGGTTTGGCATATAATAGATATCAGATCTGGGTTTTGCTATGGCCGTTGCGAGCGCAATACTTTGATCAGTTCCTGCTCCCACACGCGGACAGAGATCGTCTGAAGTTTCATGCAGTATTGCTCCAAGGTTTTTCAATATCCTTTTAGTTTCCGCACTAACCTTCTCCGGAATAACAATTTCAACTTTGTATCCCATTGAAGAAGCAATACCAGCTAATGCGATTCCAGTATTCCCAGAAGTAGGCTCGATGATTATACTCTTATTTTTTACAAGTGAACCTTTCTTTTCCGCGTCCTTTATCATCCAATATGCTGCTCTATCTTTAACAGAACCAAATGGATTGTACCACTCTAATTTTGCATAATATTTAATTTTTTCACTAGAGTAAGATGAGAGTTCTATTAGCGGGGTATTACCTATACGTTGTATTATTTCAGGTCCAATTATAGATGTCATTCAATTCACTTTGTTTTCTTTATTACAAATTCTAATTCATTATCTTTTTTTTCTATCGATAACAGATCATGCCCAGTTCTTTCTGCCCATCTCGTTATATCCTCTTCTGATTCAGGGTCGTCGGCTATAATTTTGAGTTTGTGACCAATACTCAATTTTTCTATTTCAATTTTAGTCCTAAAAACTGGTTCTGGACAATATAGTCCTCTAACATCGATAACTTTATCAAAGGATTCATTAGCTCTATTTTCGGCCGTCATGTTCAATCTTAACACTATTAATCATGCTCCTGTTTATATTAAATGTTTATAGAGCTGTAATTGGAGTTTGCAAAACAAACTCGAGTTAAAACATCAGGTTTGCAAATATTTAAAACTTGGTGTTATCTGAATAAATCATCTTTTTTTGATCTAGTGACCATTGATATTGAAGAGTCATTTAAACTAAAATCATAACCCCGAACAATAGATACGGGTACACGAGAAGATTTTCCCATAACAAGTTCTGCAGCTGAAGTTATTTCGTCGGCAATTGCTATTTCAGTAACCCTCAGGATTTTTCCGTACATATCCCTTTTTCCAATATAACTCTTGATCGGATCAATTCCTGCCACTCCTATTGCTATATTAACTTGACCTTTTCTGAAGGGTCTACCAAAAGTATCAGAGATAATAATTCCCACATTTACACCAGTTTTAGCATTTATATCATTTCTTATGTCTCTAGCAGATTCATCTGGATCGTCAGGTAGCAATAGAACATGATCAGATAATTTTCCCACGTTACTAGTATCAATTCCTGCATTAGCACAAACAAATCCATGTTTTGTTTCAGTTATAATAATATCCCGCTCAATCTTGACTATTTCATTGGATTGAGAAATAATAAGTTCCACTAGTCGTGGATCCTTACCAGTATTTGAAGAAATTTTTTTTGATTCTTCAGAAGGAACTATGTTTCTTAGATCAGTAGTTCTACCTTCTGCCTTTGAAATAATCTTATGTGTTATGATAACTACATCATTCTCTTGTAAGGATTCATTTTTATCTTTAATCGATTTTATGATGAGATCAGCAATATTATCTCCCTTCTTTATATCGTCCCGAATCAGAATTGGGATGATTTCTATCTTATTAAATTCATTCATCCCGTACAATTAATATTTTATGAATAATAAACTTCATAATTGCGTCTCTATCGTTTTACCAAACTTCTTTTCCAAAAGCCGTAACAAAATGGATAAATCCCTTATTTCGATAGTGGTATCTGCCCTTTCTTTCACAATGTCAACGGGACAAAAACCTACAGTAAATCCAGCAATATCAAATAATTTCAAGTCATTTGCCCCATCTACCACTACTACTATATCCTCCTTCTTTATTCCCCATTCTTTGATTATAGATTTTACTGCGAGAGATTTGTCCGAACTAACATTAATTTTAACACCGTCGAGCTCTCCATCTTTAAAAATCAATTCGTTTGAAAATATCTTATCCAGATACAATTCCTCTTTGAGTTTATCTGTGATTAGCGTAAAGCCTCCGGAGATAGCAATCATCTTCCATCCCGCTTTTTTTAGTGAATAACAAAGTTTTCTTGCTCCAGGCATTATTTCTAAATTCTCAGCAATGTACTTGGCATCTTCAAATGAAGTTCCTCTTAGTGCGTTGATTCGCTTAACAAGTCCTTGTTCCCAATCAATTTCTCCTCTTATGCCCTGCTTTGTAATATCCCATATTTCTTTTTCTTTTTCTGGACCAAGTTTCTGGGCAAGAACTGGCAGATACTCTGCATTGAGAAGAACGCCTTCTACATCAAAGATTATCAGCATTTTGACTGTTAGTCGAAAGAGTTACATCACAATATATTAAGTTTATTTAAGCACTAACGATTCACTGGACTAATGTTTTCTCTCCATAATTTATGAAGACCCAAAAAATATTCGTTACTAATCGTTATCAGTTTTGAAGCCATAGGTAAGTTGAAATAAAAATCAAATAGATATCGGATTATTTAGTTATACTAAAGTTGTCCAATATCTGTCCACTATGAGAAATGAACTGTCCTGATAGGGTATTACTATTGATAGTTAGTTTTGAGATACCAAAATCATTGTCGTCTTGATATAAAACTTCACGACCGCTTCTCTCTCCCCTT
>JAATVM010000138.1 GCA_014523495.1 Nitrososphaerales archaeon TH1920 | reverse complement strand
ACAGTTTCTGAAAATGCTACAGATAAAACTCCATCACCAGAAGTTACAGTTTCTGAAAATGCTACAGATAAAACTCCATCACCAGAAGTTACAGTTTCTGAAAATGCTACAGATGCATCTTCTCCCATTCTAGATAATATAATAGAAAATGATACTGATAGCTCTCAGATTCAGGAATTAGGGAACAATCCTGCTCACAATAATGGTGTGATAAAGCTGTCTCTTGATTCAGGACAGGATCAAAGAGCGAAAGAAGGATCGTTAGTAATGATTAATGGTACTTCGATTCATGATTCTGGTAACGAGAAACTATCTTTTACATGGAAGCAGACGGGAGGTAAACGTATAAATCCTGAAGATGCTCATTTATCTTCACAGACAATCGCTTCAGGAATAGCACCACAAATAGGTGGAAATACCACGAATTTAACCTTCGAAGTCACAGTTCCACAAGTAAATCCAAACGATGACAAATTAAGCTTTGAAATTATCGCCAAAGATGATAAAGGTAACTCAGCAAGTGATTCTGTTGATATCTTTATTGATGAGAATACCAAAATGGTGGATACAGCTGATTTGCAAAACAGACCAAATATACTTGAGAGTACAAAAGATGAAGAACAGAACAAAAGCAATTTGCCGTTAGGGACACAACGAGACGTTAAAAAATCTACTGAAATATCTACCTCCCTAGACAAAGGATTTACTTTTGTTAATATGTGGGGTTCATTTGGTAAGGGCAACGGAAGATTTGATGGACAAAACGATGTTGATGCATTTAACGGCCGTGTATACGTTGCTGATTACGCGAATCATCGGATCCAAGTTTTTGATAGTAATGGGAATTACATAACTAAGTGGGGAACTTATGGTGCGGAAAATGGTCAAATACATAAGGCTTCAGCTTTGACTGTTATACCGTCAGGCAAGATATACTTGAGTGATCAATTTAACTATCGTATCCAAGAATTTACAACCAACGGTAGTTTTGTTACGACATGGGGAACTAAAGGAGAAGGTGACGGACAATTCCTTCATCCACATGTACCCGGGGTAGATTCTGAAGGAAATGTGTATGTTAGTGATAGGGATTTAGCAAACGTCCAGAAATTTACAAGTAACGGTGATTTCATAATGAAGTGGTCAGAAGAAGGTTCGGATGATGGCCAACTATCAAAGCCAGAAAGTGTTATCATTGATTCAAACGATAATGTTTATGTGGCTGATTTTGGAAACCATCGCATTCAAAAGTTCACTAAAGACGGCAACTTCATTTTAAAATGGGGATCAAAAGGGATCGCCGATGGTGAGTTTAATGGACCTTCCGGGTTGTCGATTGATAGAAATGACAATATATATGTCACCGACAAAAACAATAACAGGATACAAGTATTTTCATCAAATGGAACATTTCTCACAAAATTTGGTTCACAGGGTAATGGAGCTGGTCAATTTATGCTACCAGAAGGAATTGGAGTTGATATGAAAACAGGTTTTGCATATGTAGCAGATACTGGCAACTTTCGTATTCAAGTATTCAAGCCAGTAGCTTCATCGATTACTATCGCATGAGACAAGTAATTTAACTTGTGATGCTATCTAAAAAACTTAAATTCCATAATCCTTTATTATCTTTAATTCAATTTGTGGACTAGAATCTAAATCCAAAATGATTAGACATTGAAAAAGTAAAGGAACTATTTCAACTTTGGAACTATTCTGTATACTGCTCCTTCATCAGTCCCTCGGGACCCCGAAACTACATACAAATAGCCATCAGGGCCAACTTTTAAATCAGTAATGACTCCAAAATTTTCACCAAATACTATTTTACTAGAATCTTCTTTCTTGCTGTACACTAAATCGGCAAGGTCACCTGATAAATCCAATGAGTCTCTATTATCGTTTAGATCAAAATGAAAAATCGTTCCTTTTTTTGCCGAACCTACAAAAATATCATTTCTATATTCCTTTCCTAGTTTACCAGAGTCTAAAAATACCAAGGCAGTAGGTGCTACAGTTCTGTCCCATACAAATTCTGGATGGCTATATTTTCCTTTACCGTCAAAATCAACAAACTCTACTTCTTTGTTAGAATCCTTAAATGCGCCCTCTTTCTCTCTTGTCTGGTTCAATTTCCAAATTCCTTGTACTTTTTCCCACCCACTATTGAATCCTCGTTTGACCAGGTTAATTTCATCTCCAAATTGAGGACCATTTTCTGTATCCCATAAATTATTCGTTATCGGATCAAATCCTATCCCAAAGCTGTTCTTTATTCCATATGCATAGTATAGGTTAAGAGGATAACTATCGCCTAGTATACCCTTACCAACAGGCTTGCCGTCTTGAGTTACTCTTAGAATTCCTGCACGACCGTCAGGAGCAGTGCCATTTACGATGTTCTGCGCTTTAGTATCATAACCTGTCTGATTCTGGTTAAATTTAGTTGATTGCAGATCTCCAATAGTAACATAAAGGTTTTTATCTTTATCTAATTCAAGTTTACCGCCGTTGTGACTTGGTCCAGGAGAAGCCGTTAGGTTCAGAATCAATTGAGGTTCTACAAGTTTATTATTCTTAGTATCAAGATTATATTTGTAAAGATAATTTGCACAACTTTGAGAACTCTTAGGTTGACCTTTTACTTTT
>JAATVM010000015.1 GCA_014523495.1 Nitrososphaerales archaeon TH1920 | reverse complement strand
GAACATATTCCTTGTGTTGCCGGCTTTCCATTTTTCATTGTTATCTTCTTTTCATCATTCATAATCCTTTTCTGTTTACACTTTACACAATATCCTTCCATGAAAAATAGATTTCATGTGTGCATAAAAACATTATGTATGGAATCCCCGTTTAAACTGGAAAATCGACTACTATTGTTCCAAATAGGAAAACTATATAACATTTGTCTAAATATCGTACACTTTATTTCTAGTTGCGGTACTACACTACATGTCTCATTTCATCTCGCAATATGGCGCTATAAAAAACTGAATATTATCTTTGGCTTTCAAATTACCTAGAAATCTTACAATTTGACAATTTAATAGAGCATTGAAAATTTATAAGTAATCTCAAACTTCGTTGAATGTTAAATGAAAATTACTGTGATTGGAGCTGGCAGGGTAGGTTCTTCTGTGGCACTGAATTGTACTATTAGAGAGCTGGGCGATATTTGCCTGCTTGATATTGTAGAAGGTTTACCTCAAGGTGAGGCAATGGATATTAATCATCAACTTGCAGAACGTGGGATAGACTGCACCATAAGAGGCTCTAATAATTATGAGGACATGAAAGAGTCAGATTTTGTAGTTATTGTAGCGGGAGTAGGTAGAAAACCAGGTATGACCCGTATGGATTTACTGAAAACGAATGCTGAGATAGTCAAAGGGGTATGCAACAAAATAAAGAATTATGCTCAAAATTCAAAGGTTATAGTCGTAACAAACCCACTCGATCCATTGACATACCTTGTTATCAAGTCTTTGGGAGGACAAAAAACCAAGATAATGGGTATGGGTGGAATGCTGGACCTCTCCAGATTTAAAGAACACATTAGTACATTGACAGGTATGTCTAGAGAATCGATTCAAGCGATGGTTATAAGCGAACATGGAGAGAACATGCTGCCACTTGTTAGATTTTCAAGTATTAGTGGAATACCATTAACTGAATTCATAACAACACAACAATCAGAAGATCTAATCAACAAGACAAAAAAGATAGCTGCTGAAGTTATTTCATTAAAAGGTGCGACGGTTTATGCTCCAGGAAATGCCGTTTCAACAATGATAGAGTGTATTGTAAAAAACAAAAGAGCAATACTTCCAGTTTCGGCATTACTTGAAGGAGAATATGGTTGCAACGACATATGTATCGGTGTACCTTGTGTTCTGGGAAGTGAAGGAATAGAAAAAATAATCGAACTAAAATTAGATGAAAATGAACTGAAAGTATTTAATCTAGGAGTACAGAGTGTGAAAAACGCAATTGAAAATCTTTCACTTTAACCAAAATATAGAACCCAAAAATAACTTGACTAAAAATGGAAATTAAGAAAATTTTAGAAAAACTAGCAAATGGCGAAATATCTGTCGCTACCGCAGAACAAGAATTAAGAATTTATTCAATTGAATATGTGGAAAAAAATTTAGCAAAAATAGATCCACTGCGTGAGGTAAGGAGTGGAATACCTGAGGTAATTTTCGCTCAAGGAAAAGAGTTTAAAGATCTGTTAAAAATTATCCTTGCAACAGTTTCTAAAAAAAATTTTACTGTTATAACTAAAGTTAGTCCGGAATATAAAGTAAAATTATGCAAAGAGCTTGAAAAAAACAATTTGAAAATTAATGGGGGAATCAATACAATATTAGTTTCTACTAAATCTCACAAATCTGTAAAAAGAAATGGAAAAGTAGGTATACTTTGTGCCGGAACATCTGATATTAAGATAGCGGAAGAGGCTAGAATCATGGCAGCAGTAATGGGCAGTGAAACTCTGATAGAATATGACGTTGGAATTTCAGGTATTCATAGAACATTGAAGGCCATTAAAAACATGATAAATGCTAAAGTTCATGTAATAATTGTTGTAGCGGGGATGGAAGGCGCATTAGGCTCTTTTGTATCTTCAGTTACCGACATACCAGTTGTGGGAGTTCCAACTTCGATTGGATACGGCTTTGGATCAAATGGCATTGCTGCTTTGGCTTCGATGCTTCAAACATGTTCTATGGGTATGACAGTAGTAAATATTGACAATGGGATAGGCGCTGGTGCATTCGCTGCAATGATAGCAAACAAGATGTCAATTGAAACTAAGAAAAAGTGACATGATGAAGGTTTATAAGTAATTTATATTGTTGTCAAATTTATAAAAGGGTAGACAGGTGGATTTTTAGTTTATGGTTTATACTTTTACATTCAGAAGGATTAGGGAAAGAAAGACAAATTACAGAAAGCGAGAAAAATTACTAATTGGTAAAAAG
>JAATVM010000137.1 GCA_014523495.1 Nitrososphaerales archaeon TH1920 | reverse complement strand
AATTGGGAGTACATTTTCAAATTTACAATGAAGGTGAGCTAAAGACCGATGACAAGGGTGTTTTCCGTGGTAAACCTAAGATAGCATGGTTTAAAGATCCTGCTGGGAATTTTTTATCCATACTTGAAATGAAATGATGCTGAGGTTGAAGAACTGACAAGCCCATAAGAATACCTGCATCTAATGTAATCATCATGAGTTTAGCACTAGATTATTTTAGACTTAGTAGCAAAACAGTATTGTTTCAGCTTGATAAACTCCTTACAGTGGAATCGATAATTCTATCTGTCTAAATTACTTGATTTCATTTCCGCTCTATTTTTCTTAATTATTATGATAGATAAAATGATGAAAGCAATCTGGGAAGCTTGTATTGCTACATCTAATGGACTAATTGGGTGTCCACTTCCTGGGACAGCTATAAAGTACATTATGATCAAGATAATAGTTCCCCCTATACCGATATAATACCATGGTATTATCCATCTCTTGACTGTAGGTATAACCCAGAACAGTTGAGCCATACCCGAGACTATAAAGAATATCGTAACGTCTAAAGGCATTTGTGAAAAAAACATTGGGATAATTGTGAGATGTAATACTCCGGCTACAAAAGTGGAGGCACCAGCAGCAAAAAGTAATACCTTCATCGACAAGTAATCATTATTGGACTGTTTTGCATATTATGTTTATGTTAATTATAGGGTGCTAGATAGCTTCAGCTGTGGAAATAATTAGCGAAACTGGTTTAAAAAAATTCGAGTGGTCTTACAGAGGATAAAATATTACTGTGTTACAAAAATAAAGTTAAAATATTAAAGTTGCTGAACCATACAAGATTCAAAATTTCATAAATTACTCTAATTAAGTAGGTATATCCATCTATATCGATTCTAATTCAGTATGTTAGAATGAAAAATTCATTCTTCTTCCCCTTCATCCTCAGACCCTCCTCCTCCTGATACATTAATATCTACAAATTCTGGTCTATTTAGAGGAGAATTGTTTCCTTCCTTGCAATTCAGCTTAAAATTCTCTACGCTCACTGTGCATACTGTAAATGGATCTCCATCATTAACCGTCACATTTGGAAACGTTATTGTATATGACTCCTTATCTTGGCCTTCAGTTTCGGGATTTTCGGCATTGAATAGTTTGACCTTCGTCTGATCTTTTACATTAACTAATGTCGTAATGTCTTTTGTTGAATTTGTTATATCATATAGAGTGACAATGACCTTAAATACATCTTTCCCAATTCCTGTTTCCCCTGTGACTTTGGCAAATAAATTGACATTTGTGAAAGCTATTGCTATTATTAAACTCGTAACAATCATTGATTTCATAAAATAATTTCCTTTCATCAGTGTAGTAATAGCATAATCGTTCTTAAATATTTTCAAATAAAATTCCGTATTTTAATAAATAAAAACTTATATCAAAATAAGTATGATCGTTACCCTTCAACTCAAACCCCAACATCATATTTACATCATCTTTTTATACTTCACACTCTACTTTAGAGAAATGGTTAAAGACAATACGACCTTGCCGTTTGAAGTAACATATGCAGAAATGCCGGGTAAAAAATCAAGGACCATGAAGAGACTTGCTGTACTGGTAAAAGCTGAAAATGTTAGAGATATCATCTCTTCGCTCAAAGATTTGAATCTTGAAGCTACTATCTACGACGTAAAGGGAGTAACCAAAGACAAGGAAAGAGTTGCTTCAGGTAGAGGAAGTGGTACAGTTGAACTTACATATAATTCTAGAAAAGTTGTGGCTACCGTGGTAAATTCTGCTGTTGTCGAAGAGGTCGTAAGCAGAATGAAAAAAAGTCTAGGCGGAAATAAGGCAGTCGTTATGATATCATCCGTAGATGATCTTGTAATGATCTGAGAACACATACTAAATTATTGATACCATTTTTTCCCTCCCTTCTATTAACCATTCTCATTCGTATATTTGACTTTCATATTTACCTCTGAGAAAGAAGTTGAATCAATATTAAGCATGCTATACCAGTAAAAATTGCTGAGATAAAGAGAAAAGGCATTTCTATCAAGTTATACCATGGTGATTGTATTAGTGGAATTGAAAACCATTTATTGGAAAAAACTATCGACGTAGTTGTTACATCCCCTCCATATAACATAGGTGTAAGATACAATCGCTATAAAGACTCGTTACCTAGAAGTGAATACTTGAAATTCTTATCCAATGTGGGCGCAGGAATTAAAAAGGTACTTTCTGATGATGGTTCTTTTTTTATAAACATTGGAAGCAAACCTTCTGACCCTTGGATTCCTTTAGATGTTGCAAACGTTTTGAGGGAGCATTTTACGTTACAAAACGTCATAGTTTGGGTAAAATCTATAGCAATCCCAAAATCTGATGTAGGTAGCTATCCGGCTATAACATCAGACATAGCCGTTGGTCATTTTAAACCTCTAGTTAGCGATAGATTTCTAAATGATTGTTGCGAATTCATCTTTCATTTTACTAAACAGGGTAACGTCAAATTGGATAAGCTATCCATTGGAGTTCCTTATCAAGATAAAACAAATATTGGTCGCTGGATAAGGGCGACCCGCGATCTAAGAGATCGTGGTAACACTTGGTTCATCCCATATGAGACTATCTGGGACAAAGAGCAGAGACCGCATCCATCTACTTTTCCAATTAAGCTTCCAGAAATGTGTATAAAATTGCATGGAATTAAAAAATGTAGAGTTGTTCTAGACCCATTCATTGGAATAGGTTCAACTGCATTGGCATCTCTTCGATTGGGAATTTCATGTATAGGTTTTGACATAGACATGAGGTATTTGGAAATAAGTAAGGAAAGGATACGAAGGTTTCGATCCCCTTGAAAAACCATCTTTGCGATCAATATCCATGTGCTGACATCTCTTCTAATATAGAATCAATGTCTGATTTATTTAGACCAAGACCCATTTTTGCATCTCTTCTCGAAATTATCTCGCTTTTATCAAATGCAATAAGTGTGGGTACAGTATTTATTGAAAATCTATCCCAAAGTGGGTTATCATCATCATTAATCAAAGAAGCATAAAAATTCATATTTTTATTATGAGAATTTGCAACGGATTCGAAAATTGGTTTGAACTTCCGACAGAAAGGACACCAATCTGCATAGAACATGACCAAAGTTTTTTTTCCTTCAGTTAATAATGCATCAAATTGATTTGATTGAAGATGATCCATGATGTTATATTTTCATAGATTTAGGATATTAAAATTATTTTGGAATTGAATTTCAATGTAGGCACATATATAACCGATCAATAACCTAAGGAAATATTAAAGAATGTATGGTAATATATTTGAGCAGGTTGGACAATCAGGTTCTAAAATTCGTAGACTACCTATTACCATCTAGAAGAATTAACAAGTTTTAAAATTAGAAAATATGTTGCCAAAAGCATTCGTGGAAACAATATCTCTAGTTGAACTAATATCAAAATGAACTAGGCAGAGAAATAATATTGTATGTTAAAAAAGAAATAAAGGGGATTTTTATTCAGCGTCAGCTACACTGTTAGTTTACTCATCACTTGCATCATCTTCAGCACTTGCATCATCTTCAGCACTTGCATCATCTTCAGCACTTGCATCATCTTCAGCACTT
>JAATVM010000136.1 GCA_014523495.1 Nitrososphaerales archaeon TH1920 | reverse complement strand
TCACATATATAATAAAAAATATATCCCAGCTAAATTTACTATACCAGGAGACTTTTCCGCGGCGGCACTGTTACTTTCTGCAGGTGTACTCGCAGGTAAAGAGATAACCGTTGGTAACCTAGATTTTGCGTTACCACAGGGGGATTTAAAAATTCTTGACATTCTGAAGGAACTTGGTGCAGTTATTAGAATAGACAAAAAAAATGGTACCGTAACAGCGGTAGGAACCGAAGAACTTGATGGTAGAGAATTTGACCTATCAGATACTCCAGACTTGCTTCCAGTCGTGGCCATTTTATCTTTAAAGTCGAGAAATCCAGTGAGAATATATGGAGTTTCTCACACGCGTTACAAAGAAACGAATAGATTAAAAATAATTGCATCTGAATTAAGAAAGCTTGGCGTTAAAACGCTTGTAGTTCCGGATGAAATCAGGATAGTCCCACCAAAAAAACTAAAGAATGCCCACCTTGATTCACATAACGACCATAGACTTTTCATGAGCTTCGTAATAGCCGGCATGATGACAGAAAGTTCTGTTGTAGATGGAGTAGAATCAGTTGATGTATCCTACCCTTCATTTATAAAAGACATGAGAAAGATTGGTGCAAAAATAAATTAGTTCTCCTTTCATTTCTGTTATCTTGCTTTGTATAGTTTCTTAGTATTATAATAAATTAACATAAAGGCAATATATATGACATACAAATGGTATCAATATCCATAAAATGACTGGCAATATCTTGGGGGAACGACTAACTTTAATTAGTTTTGGTGAAAGCCATGGAAGATGTATTGGAATGGTATTAGATGGCTGCCCGTCTGGACTTCCACTCTCCGAATCAGATCTACAGATTGAATTAGATAAACGCAAACCAGGGCAATCAATAATTACGACTCAGAGAAGGGAAGAAGATAAAGTAGAAATATTGTCAGGAATTTTTAATGGCTATACTACTTCGGCTCCCATATGCGCAATAATATGGAACCAGGATTCAGATTCTAAACCGTATGAGGTTATTAAGAATAATCCAAGACCGGGTCATGCAGATTATCCGTCTTTTATAAAATATGGTGGATTTGCAGATTATAGAGGAAGTGGAAGATTTTCTGGAAGATTGACTGCAACAATGGTAATGGGTGGAGCAATAGCGCAAAAACTTTTGAAGTATTCATTGGGAATAGAAACTATTGCTTACACTACTCAGATAGGTCAAATTAGTTCTAATCCTTTATCATATGAGGAGGCAAAACTAAATAGGTATACAAATGATGTCCGATGTCCTGATCTTGAAATTGCAGAAAAAATGAAGTCCATAATTATTGAAGCGAGGAAGAATGGAGATTCTCTTGGTGGAATTGTTGAATGTATTAGTGTAGGATTGCCCGTAGGATTGGGGGAGCCCATATTCTCTTCTATGGAATCTGATCTAAGTAAAGCATTATTTAGCATTCCATCAGTAAAGGCCATTGAATTTGGATCCGGATTTTCCGGAACTAAATTGAAAGGCTCTGAAAATAATGATGAGTATACAATTTCTGAGGATAAAAAAATAATAACAAAGACAAACAATTCAGGAGGAATTTTGGGGGGTTTAACTAATGGAATGCCATTAGTAATGAGAATTGGATTTAAACCTGCATCATCCATTGCAAAAAAACAAAAAACAGTAGATCTAGTTTCAAATTCTGAATGTGAGATTGTTGTACCCGGAAGGCACGATCCTTGCGTTGTTCCTAGAGCTATACCTGTCGTCGAGTCTTTAGTTTCTTTTATTTTGGCCGATCATGCGATTAGATGGAGGCTAATACCACCTGTGTTAAGTGATAGAAAAAAATGAACAATGAAAATGAACTCAAACTCGAAAAATTACGCGATGACATGCGACTTGTAACTGCGGATATAATAAAACTTGTGCAAGAAAGGATGAGCATTGCAAGTCAAATTGGAAATATCAAGAGTAATCTCATGATCAAAATAGAGGATATTTCTGTTGAACAAGAAATAGCAAGATATGTTTACGAATTGGGAACACAAATCGGTTTGAATAGAGAGTTTATAGGCAGGATATTAAATTTATTAATCTTAGAGTCAATAAGAATTCAATCAACAAAAACCTCAAAGAAAGAAGAAAAGTTGGATCATATGATGATGTTTTTGAAAGCAAAACAACTAGAGTCAGAAGGGAAGAAAATAATCCATTTGGAAGTGGGGGAACCCGATTACATGCCTCCAATTAATGTGAAATATGAATTATCGAAAACATATGAAAAAAAACGAATTCACTACACCCAGACCAAAGGAGTTCCTGTACTAGGGAAGTTAATAGCACAAAAAAGATCTGTTAACGAAGAAAATGTAATAATTACTCCTGGGGCAAGGTTTGCAATATTTAGCGCAATGGCATCTACACTATCAATGGGCGATGAACTAATTATTTTTGAACCAGCTTGGCCAGCTTATAGAGACTGCGCAAATTTTATTGGGGTGAAAGTTAAGGCGATCAAGACCACCGTAGAACAAAAATGGGATCCAGATATTGATCAATTAGAAGAATTGATAACACCTAATACCAAAATGATAGTTCTAAATTCTCCCAACAATCCAACAGGAAAAATAATTGGACAAAGGGAGATTGAAGACATCCTCAAAATAGCTAGAAAGAATGACATATTTGTACTTAGTGATGAGGTATACTCGATGTATTCCTACGTACCATATAAGAGCATTTTAGATTTTGCATATGACAAGAGCATAATGGTATCTTCATTTTCAAAAAGTCATGCAATGACTGGTTTTAGAGTTGGCTATGCAGTAGGTTCAAAGGATATAATAGATAGAATATCAAAAATTCAAGCGATAGCGATAACGAGTGTGGCAGAGCCAATGCAGTATGCCGCTGTTGCAGCAATGAATAGTAACGTTACTAGGAATCGGACTTTGATGAAGAAACGGCTAGATTTCATAAAAAGTGAATTAGAAAATTTACCTTGCGAATTTAATAATCCAGACGGAGGTATGTATTATTTTGTTAGGTTTAACAATAACATAGATGTGAATAAGATAATATTCAACCTATTAAACGAGGGGGTGGCAGTAGCTCCTGGAATTGGTTTTGGAGAATCATATTTTGATTTCATAAGAATTTCAGCATGTCAACCAATGAAATTGCTGAATGATGGATTAAAAATACTAAAAAAAGTTACGAATGTGTAATACAATGGTTAAATCAGTGGCGATAGTAGGTGTGGGTAAAATGGGTCTCTGGTTCTGCAACTATTTTTCAAAAAAAAATAACTTTAATGTATCATTGTATGATAAGAGAAAAATCAATTTAGATTTAAAAAAATATCCTTACAACATAACTATTTGCAAATCTTTGGAGACATGTGTTAGAAAAGCGGATATCGTAATTGTATGTGTACCAATTAAGATAACAATTGCTGTCATTAATAAGTGCATACCTGTAATGAAAAAAGGTGCTTGTATAGTAGAGATAACATCACTCAAGACCGATATCTTTGATTCTTTGTTAAAAATTCCAAGCCATTTGGTACCCCTCTCAATTCATCCAATGTTTGGTCCAGGAGCTAAGCAGTTAGGTGATACAAAAATACTGATTATACCCGTTAGGAACAAGAGGAGAGAGCAAAGATTAGTAAAATCTTTATTTAATGAAGCGAAAATAATGGTAATCAAAGACCCAAAGTATCATGATTCATTTATGGCGGTAATTCTCGGGATGGTTTATTACGTTAATTTGTTATTAGGTGTCACTTTAAGCAATGAAAATATTACATTATTAAAGAAATTTTCTGGGACTACTTTTTATCTTCAAGCACTCCTATTTGAAAGTATATTAACAGACAATTCGTCCCTTATATCATCACTTCTGGCAGATAACAAGGAATTATTAAAATATCTAAAAAAATTTAATGAGGAATCAGCTAAATTATTCTCCATAATAACCAAAAATAAGGTTAAGCTTGAAAAAAGAATTAATACAATAAAGAGAAATTATACCAACAAGAGAAACATTGCATCATCGTACGAAAAAATGTATTCAATATTAACCGAAATGAACAACAAGTGAATCAAAATATATTCTCTCATATACCAAGCCATGAGACAAAAGCTTCGATCATTGACTCAAAATTACTATTTGGCATTAATCATTTTTTTATATAATTAGAGTAATAATTTATGATAAAAAAATTGTTACAGATTTATGCTGCATAAATAATTCATGCAAAAAGGCAAGATTAAACCTGGAATCATTTCTAGGAACGGAAGATGAATGCATAGAAGGATTTCTTACTTGCAAAATTTGTAAGTCAAAATATCCCATAATTCAAGGTGTTCCAATATTATTGGAAAATTTTCATAAATATGCATGTCAAAGAATTATTACTTTTGGTAAGTGGATAGTAAATTCTAAATCACCTGAAATTAAATCGTTTCTTAAATCAGAAGGAGCAAAAATTCGTGGTCATACATACAATAATTGTTACGAAGAGAACGGTATTTTGTATAAATCTTATCTGAACACTCATAATGGTTACCCTTCAGATGACAGGTTATTGTCTCTATTCAAGAAGCAAATAAAACCCAATCACATATACAAGATGTTGACAGACGAAGGCCTAAATTTGAATGGAATTGGATTGGACATTGGTTGTTCTATAGGTTCAAGTACCTTTGAATTATCGAAAAAATTAACATACGTCTTTGGAATAGATCTTTCATTTTCGTTCATATTAGAGGCTAGAAAAATAATGCACCATAGAAAAAGAAGAAACATGGAATTTATTGTAGCAGATGCTACAAATCTTCCATTCAAATCAAAATTCTTTCATAGTATCGCTGCGTTAAATGTTATTGATAGGTTAGATTTCAACAAGTTAATTTTTTCCGTAAATAGTTCTATCAAAAAGAATGGAAAATTGATTCTAATTGATCCTTACCATTTTGATGACGATAATGGTTACGATAAATTTGATTCGAACCAAATCAGGAAAATATTAGAAAAATTTAGATACAAAATAAATAATGAAGAGTCATATATCCCATGGATAATGAAAATAAATGAAAGGTCTTATCTCTTTTACTTTGTGGATTTTATAGAAGCAAAGAAAAATGATTAAAAATTTTTTTGGAAATAATCAATATAAATTTTTATGCAAACCAGGGCAACAGTGCCATCGACTAATCAGACTCCGATCAAATAGCTCTAAGCTTTCTTATTCTTGTTTCTTAGTGGATTTGCAATAGTGTCCAGTGTATTCCCAATCAAGAAAAATCCCAGAGCAGTTAATGCAATCATAAGTCCAGGAGGAACCATCCACCACCATATACCTCGTGATCCGGCATCTGCGGTGTTTGCTTCGTGGAGTATTTGTCCCCAAGTAGGTAATGATGGATCT
>JAATVM010000135.1 GCA_014523495.1 Nitrososphaerales archaeon TH1920 | reverse complement strand
GTACTAATCCCACAGCAGCAAATAGTACTAATGCCACAGCAGCAAATAGTACTAATGCCACAGCAGCAAATAGTACTAATGCCACAGCAGCAAATAGTACACAAATTCCAAAATCGGTGCAAATTACTACTTCTGATACTAAAGCAGCTACAAACGGAACAAGCGTCGATATTGATTTACAAATCCAGGCTTTTCCAGTAACAAAGAACGTGGATACGCAATTTATGATTACCTTTTTACAACCATCTACACAAACAGTGCAAGTCCATGTAGACTATGATTTTGCAATTACCAAAATGAACAACGAAGTTTTCAGAGCGTCTTCTAAAACCGGACAGCCATTGCTTCATACTGCTGAAGGAATCGTCAAAATTCCATATAAATTCGAGGAAGGAGGTCAGTATTCAGTACAAATAAGTGTCATGGGAATTAATTTTATTCCAATAAAAACAGAACAAGCATTATTCGATCTGAAAGTAAGTTAAATGTAATACCATTTGGTATTCAAAATGGTACTCTATTTGTAAAATGAAAGAAATTATTGGGTTTCAGTTTCATTTGCCGTTTCATTGTCAGATGATGTATCAATTTCTGAACTGGTGCCAGAAGTAGATGGTTCATTAACCAATTTGAGTTCACTATTGTTGATAAATGCATATGCGATAAATAGCAAAAGGAGCACACAAAATATGGTGCTTACTATTAGAAAGATATTCATTGTTAATTGAATATTTCTTTGAGTAATTTAAATTAGTATTAAAAATATGAGAGTATCGTAAGTCCAAAATAGCAATGATAATCTAGGTAAAAATAAGTTCGAGATACTTGAGGATAATAATTTTAACAAAAGTTGTAAACATTAACTGAGCTCAATAAATATCAGCCTAAAATGTCATCACAATGTCTATAAATCAAATTGAATTTATCAAGACATACAGAAAGATTTGTGAGGAGATTTGACTGGACAACCCTCGATCTTGTGTACCTGAAAAAATGGACAGTCATTGGCATAATCATAGGAGTCATTTCGGGATTATTAGTAATTACTGCTTATGAATCAATTAGGATTTTTTCATCATTTTTTCTAAGTGATCTAGTAAGGTATATTCAACCTTATCCAGAAGACGTCGCAAATTTGTCCTCCGACTATTCATTGTATGTCTTGAAGCCATGGCTTATTCCAGTTATTTTAGGACTTGTAGGCTTGGTGGTAGGAATAATTTCGACAAAATTATCGGCGAACATGGGTAAGAATGGGATAGATGAGATTAGTGATCAATTTCATAATAAGAAATCCGAATTTAGTCTAAAA
Organism: Nitrososphaerales archaeon TH1920; assembly: GCA_014523495.1. Lineage (GTDB taxonomy): Archaea > Thermoproteota > Nitrososphaeria > Nitrososphaerales > Nitrososphaeraceae > TA-21. Next base: position 2,216 of record JAATVM010000135.1, on the reverse strand, counting down.
ATTTCATCATTAAGATCTTTTTTCAGTACTCTAGCTGTAGGAAGTGGAATGAGTGGTGGAGTTGAGGATTCTCTGGCACATACAGGATCCACATTTGGATCAATAATGGGTAGAATTTTCAAACTTGATCAGGAGGAAATTCGTATTGCAATTGCTGCTGGAATGGGTTCAACTATAGGAGGGATCTTAAGGTTACCCTTTGGAGGAGCAATTTTTAGTTTAGAATTACTATACCGTAGGGATTTCATTATTAAATCAGTATATCCAGCGCTTTTAGCATCAATAACAAGCTATATTATTTCAGGAATTATTCTAGATTGGCCATCTTTTTTATATGTCCCACAGGAGTTTATTACTAAAACTAGTCTTCAGTCTTTAGCGGCATATGGCATAATTGCGGCAATTATAGGATTAATAGGAATAGGATATGTAAGGACGGTTAAGATTTTTCAAATACATTTTGAAAAAATGAAAATTCCACTTTACTTCAAACCCGCGCTCGGTGGAATAATTATTGGGATATTCGCAATTGGCTTTCCAGAAATATTAGGAACGGGTTATGGATGGTTACAACTAGCAACAGTTGGCAACCATCAAATTTTTCCACTGTGGATTATGTTTCCAGTGATTGTAATGAAAATATTTGCCACATCAGTTTCTAATGCGTCACGGAATAGTACTGGTCTACTTGGTCCAACATTAGTTATAGGTGGTCTGATTGGTTCTGCCCTAATTACATTATTTCACTCTTATGGAATTTTCATGTTTATTGACACTACGTCTGCTACTTTGATATCGATATTTGCTTTCTTTACTGCGAGTACTAGAACTCCAATCTCAGCAATTGTGATAGGGATTGAAATTGTTGGAAGTTATACATTGCTTATTCCGACAGTCATATCCGTAATCATATCAAATATTATCTCTGGTAAAAATAATTGTATTTATAAAAATTACGTTTCCAATTTAAAGACGCAATTGTCGAATGCCAAGAAATATGATTTGAAGTTAAAAAATTACTTGGTAAGAGATGCGATGAATGCAGATTTCTATAATATAAATCGAAATACAACTATTAATGATGCTATTCGCATAATGAAAGATCTTAATGTTAAATCACTAGTTGTTACTAATAATGAAGATGAATTTGAAGGGATGGTTTATTTTGAAGATTTATCAAATGTTTCAACAATTCAAGAGAATATGACTGTTGAAACTATCATGGTATTTGATCCACCAATCCTAAGGCCTCTGGATCCGATTCTAAACTATTTTGAACTGATAAGTAAAACAGCTGTATCTGAAATTCCGGTAGTATCGCCAGATGATAATAAATTAGTCTTGTCCATATTATCAATAAAAGATATAAACAAATTATTGAACAATATCAATGATCCAATTTTACCTGATATAGAAGATAGCAAATTGCATAAAGATATCACTAGTAATGATTTTCATAATCTTTCCGTAGGTCAAGAGATTTACAGGAATAACAAAATCTTTAACAAGTTGAAACATTACTGGACACGATAATTATAGAAATTTTCAATATTAGTTTCGGATAGATGTTACTTTACAGTATTATTCTAATCGCTAGTTAGATATAGAAAAGATAAATGAGATGAATAAATCTTGATTTTTGTTTTAATTATAAAAAAGAGAAAAAAGGAGATTTAGTTTACCACTACTTGTCCCTTCATATAAGGATGAAGAGTACAATAGTAGTCAAATGTTCCTGCGTTACTAAACGTCCACTGAAATGTTTTACCTGCTGCCATATAACTTGAGTCAAATACAGTTCCAGACTCGCCTCCTTCAGCCGTACCTGAAGTTACTGTATGTAGTGTGGAATCTGCATTTTTCCAAATTACCCCTGTGCCCTTTGATATCGTTAAAGTTGGAGGCTCATAGAATTTGGCATTACTTGGAGAAGAGGAACCTGGAGCAATAATTACTTCAGAAACCGAGGATGGTGATGCGGATTGGTTTCCACCCATAGTAGTGGTATTGCCACTCATATTTCCACCCATCATTGTTTCGTTACCAGTGGTCATGTTACTACTGCTGGTATTGAGCATTGTAGCGTTTTGGGTTACTTCAGTGCCACCATTGCCACCATTGCCACCATTGCCACCATTGCCACCATTACCCGTATTTGTGTCTGATTCATCTTGAGACTGAGATTCTGTTGCGTTATCTTGTGACCCGGTAGATTC
>JAATVM010000134.1 GCA_014523495.1 Nitrososphaerales archaeon TH1920 | reverse complement strand
ATGTGCTACTATGATATTTCTAAAATTGAATCATCTATGAGACAGAGATGGATAAGTGGACTTTTGAAAAATCATCACTATGTCATATACGCATCCAAGCCTCACAAGGCAGTCGCATTTGAAACTGCATTGCTCGAAGATGAAGAAGTAATATGACAAAAACTCAAGACAATCGCGGCATGTTTGCAAATATAACAATGATAATTAGGAGTTGCGGATGTTCCGGATCCGAACTGCTAACAATTCCTATCCCGATGGCTCCAGACCTCACAATTTAGTATTGATAATTAGTATCGATTTTTTGCTTCTGATTAATAGGATGAGATATGTGATGAATTTCATACTGGTTAGATGAACAAAAATAATTAATTTGATTATGTATTTCCAGCGATAATATTTGTCTCAACTGGATCTCCTCTTACATCAAAAAGTCCCATCCATCCCAGATCCATAAATTCTGTCTGATGGGCATGGAACATGTAAATTCCAGGATAATCATATCTAAATTCCATTATTCCTCTATTTCCCTGTGACATGGTAACTATGTCAGTATTGTAATCTGATGTTTCATCCGTACCAGCAGTATAGTAATCAAACATCGTACCATGTATATGGAATGAATTGACTAAGTCAAATTCCAGCATATTAACAATGTATATACGGTATAGTTTTCCCGTTTGTAACATAATTGGATGCTTCACATAATCGAAGGCTTTTCCATTAACCGAGTAAATCTCAGTATCTCTTTCCTTGTCCTGACGACTCTCAACGTTTTTCTCATTGCTAGAAGGTAGAGAAGGAAGAGACATATGTGTCATATTAGATCCAGTATCATTTTGTTGATTTATGGGAAATTCTGAAGCAGTATGTCCTTCTTGTTCATAATTAATGTCGTAGCCGTTTAGGATCATAGCCATTTCTGTCATTTGTGGTCTAGGTTCCTTCGGATCTATAATCATCGCTCCATATAATCCCCTGTTGATATGGTCAGCTACTGGGTCTACATGACAGTGATATGGGTATACACCATATGGTTGCGCAACAAATTCATAACTGAAACTTCGACCGGGAGAAATGGCACCTCCAGGATATCCACCCATCGAAACACCATCATCCTTTGCATAATGAATAGATTGAAGATGAAGTGAATGAGGATGTGAGTTATCGTTACTATTAATCATTCTAATTCGGACTAAATCACCTTCAGTAACTCTTATAGTTGGTCCGGGAATAGTGCCGTTATATGTCCATCCGTCAAAGACATGCCCTTCGTTTGAGATAGGTATCTTTTGATGTTCTTGAACAATAAGTGTGAACTGTCTTATTGTTCTCCCATTTGCATCTTTTGAGACATGACCACAGTTAAAGTAAGTCAGGTATTCTATTGAACTAGGTTTCTTACTCGGCTGAGTGGTACAATTCTTAACAATATCATATTGCTCTGCAGAAATTTGTTTAGGTTTTGTTTCTATCTCACTATATAATGGCTGTAGTTGGTTCAATGATGGAAGAGTTAGGTATAACAAAACGAAAGCGCTCGAAAAAATTATACTAGAATATACTAATGTAAGGAAGACATATCGCCGATTTATCTCCATATTTTATCAGTTTTAATATTTTATAGAAAGTTAATTGAGAAAGTAAATAAAAGTAAATAAGGAGTGAAAATTAAGTTAACTTTCTTTGTAATATTTTCAAATGCTAAATCTTATTTTGAATTAAAAAGGACTATTTATTTAATTTATCGCCATTTTTGTATATTTAGCATTATACAATAATATTTTATTCTTGAGAGTAATTTTTCTTAATTAATTTTATGTTACTCTATAGGAGTAATTGATATCAAGTACGCCTATCAGAAAATAGTTAATGCAAGGTCAATCGATTTAATTGAATTTTTCATAACCCTTCTGTTGGATCCGAATTGTTAACAATATGGTTCCCGACGCATCCGCACTACTAGTAGCAATCTGATTGAACTTATCTAGCATTGTCACCTACAACATAATTTATGATTCATAATATTATCCATCTATTTTGTTTGAGATTGTTCTTACTATCTAAAAAATATACTTTGATAGTGGCATTGCCTCAATTAGAAAATATTATTTAAAAATGGTCGGTTAGTTTCATCCCTATGTCAAAGGTTCACTCATAGCTGGGTGTGTATCAGCTTTCCTCGACCTAGGTAACAAACTAATTTTCATGGAAATCTTCTGTTATGACTTCATTACTAGAAGCTCTGATTTATTATTCAAGAAATAGCTATCACTATACAGTTTTTTAACTCACGATTCTAACCATCCTTTTCTTTTGAACCAATAAATCATCACTGCTGCAGGTGTTATTGATACAATTATCATTATAATGAATGAAGTATATTCTCCCAGAAATGTTGCTGGACCTGTTTCTATACCACCAGGTAAATTAACATTCATGCCATAGAATGCTGCGAAGACTGAGGCCGGAATTGATAGCGTGAATAAAATCGTAAGAACTGCCAATATTTTATTAGCCTTTTCTACGCTAAGCATATGGTCAGTATCTTTGAATATTTCTATGGTTTCTCTTGATTCATCAAGGGTTTCTATCACCTTGTCAATATGATCCCTTACATCGTCGAAGTAAAGTGTAAGATCCTCTTCAGTCAATCTCTGTATTTCTTTACTAAGAT
>JAATVM010000133.1 GCA_014523495.1 Nitrososphaerales archaeon TH1920 | reverse complement strand
CTGCACGGATCACATGCCAACACTTGAACCGACAATGAACTATCTTTAGTAAACTCTGACGTGCACTGATCTACTATTGCTACTCTAGACATTTTCTGCCAAAAGAAGAGAATCCTTAATTGATTGTTCATTATCTTTTACCGGGTTTATCTGTAGAATCGGAAGTGATAGTCCACATGAACTAAACTGCTTTAGAGATTTGATGCATTCATCAACAGTGCCATAGATAGTTAGTGCCTCAAGCATAGAATCTGTTACGAACTTGGAGACATTTTCAATGCCATGTTTCTGATATTCATTTGTTATTTGATTTACTTCATTCTCAAAACCATGTGATGACAAAAATTCGTTATAATATTTGCCCACTGCCACATAAAACGCTAGTGTTTTCGCAACTCTGATACGAGCTAAATCAGGATGCTTATTTGAGACAGCGGTAATAAAAACAGAGCAAATCTCAAAATTCTTATTTTTTTTCGCTGTTTTTGATCTGATAAGTTTTATTGCTTTTTCGAGTTCATTAAGTGGACGAAGATATAAGATTGTACCATCGGCTATTTCTGTTGCAAGTCTAATCATTCCTGAATTCACTGCACCAAGAAAAACAGGGATCTTTTTTCTTGAGGATCGATGCATTAATTTCATATTTTTTAATTTGAAAAATTTTCCGTCATAATTTATTGTCTCTCCACTTGTAATAATGTTGAAACATGTTACATATTCCTTCATGCGTTGTAATGGATGTTCAAATTTGATTCCATGCCAATTTTCTGCAAGAGTCGGGGTGCTTGCTCCAATCCCTATAATTGCACGATTCGATGAAATATTGTCCAAAGTGGACGCAGCCATTGCTGAAGTCGCCGGTGTTCTTGAAAATATGCTTACAATCGAAGTTCCAAGTTTAATCCTCTTGGTTAATGCAGAGATTGCACCAAGCATAACAAAAGCTTCTCGACCCCAGGACTCGGGCATCCATATGGAATCTACATTAGCGTTGATATCGAGTAACTTTGCAAATTTTAAAATATCTTGGGCATTAAATAGGCTGCTTGGATTATAACCAATTTGCCCAATCTGAACAGTCATTTTCTAAATATATGTACTATTTCTTTCGATGCTTCTTCAACATCCTTGTGAGAATCTATAGATCGCCAATAATTATTTGAGAACTTTTTTGCCTTTAATTTTTGTTTTTCTACCAACATGGGTAAAGTAACAGTCTCAAGATTTCCTTTATCCGGGAGATAGTCAAAAATTTCATTTGAAAAATAGTATACTCCCGCATTGCACCACATATCCTTAATGGATGGTTTTTCTACAAACTTTGATACAAGATCGCCATTTGTTTCTACAATTCCAAATGTACTCTTTAGAGGAACTAATGCTAATGTCATTGATCCTTTTTGAGATATCGTAAATGGGTCCAAATCGGTCAAAATGTCTCCATTGATTACAAAAAATCCCTTATTTGTATTTCCATTTTGAATTATTTCATTTTTTGCATTCTTTAGTGCACCACCTGTTCCAAGTGGAACATGTTCTTCGATGTAGCTTATGTTAACTCCAAACTTTTTGCCGTCAGCAAGATGACGCTTTATTTTTTCCTTCAGATGTCCTACAAGTACTATGATATCTGTCATTCCAAATTTTTTTAGCCAATTAACTTGCAATTCTATTATGGGTTTATCCTTAATTTGGATCATAGGTTTTGGTCTATCAGTAGTTAAAGGTCTTAGCCTTTTTCCCAAACCACCAGCAAGTATGACTGTTATCACTGTTATTGCTCACTTGCACAAATATTCTATATAAAAGTCATTCCAAATTAATTACCGTGGGCCTACTCTTTATTCTCGCGAATAAACGTATATCCCATCAAGGAAGACTCGCTGATCCTTGTTTTTAACTCTTGTCGATAACTCGATATTGGCAGCCGTCTGAGAAACTTCCTCAAGATGGGGCCCAGAAATAATGATGTCCTCACCCTCGACGGTTACTTTCGTAGAATCACCAACTATCTTTGAAATTCTTGCCTTTCTTTCCCCGAAAAAATTTTCTACATATACTTTACCATCTTTCACTTTAACTGTTATGGGAAAATGTGCAAATACCACTTTCATCTTATATTTATATCCATTTTGTACCCCTTTTATCATATTGTTAATGATGCTTTTTGCCGTTTTAGAAATAGCGAAATCCTTTCTTCTTTTGCCATAAGGTTGAATCTTCACAATATTCTTTTCAACTACGAGAAAGGCTGGAAGCTTTGTGAAATCTTTTTTTATCGTACCTAGTTTACCTTGTATTGATATTGTTTTATCTACCATAGATACGGAAATACCTTCTGGTATTTCTAATGATGAAACATTTTCTTTAATAGACATATCCAACCAACACTCCTCCAACTCCCATTTCCTGGGCTTCATGGTGTGTCAAGACTCCTTTACTTGTTGAAACTATCAGGATTCCCATATTATATGCTGGAAGAAATTGTCTCTCCCAATTCAAGTATTGATTCTTCTTGACACTAAATTTTGGAGTTATTATTCCGCATTTGTTTATCTTTGCCAACAATTGAATTTTGAATTTGCCAGCTCGGGAATCATCTATCTGCTCAAATTCTCCAATATATCTGTGTTTTTGCATTACGCGCAGTACCTCACTGGAAAATCGTGAAGATGGACTTACTATACATTCTTTTTTTCTTCGAATTTCGTTGTTATATAAAGTGGTAAAAAGATTTGATAAAATATTTAATGCTGGCATCTCATTCACCTAATTTTCTATTCATATTTCCTGAAGCCCAATTTTATTGCTACTTCTCTAAAACATTGTCTACAGAGCATGATATTATAAGCCTGAATAAGCCCAGAATAGCATCCACATCTCTTGCACCATCGTGTCCCCTTTCCATGCACACGTTGTTTTCTACCAGTGACTTGGTAATCCCTTGGCTTGGGCATTAAATCATCTCGACTCCCAGATTCTTAAAAAATTCGATAGCTTCATCTTTTGAAATTCTATGGTTTTTTCCAAGCTTTCTAGGGTTACTCTTGTTGAGTATTCTGTAACCTGGTCTAGATAATGATATACAGACATTCATTCCAAATATTCCAATATCGGGATTATATTTTGCTCCTGGGATATCAATGTGTTCACTGATTCCTATGGAAATATTTCCATAATTATCAAATGATGATTTTCGAAATTGGTTATTTTTTGCTTGTATTATTCTTTTGGCGAATTCTAACGCGTGTGTATTTCTTAATGTCACCTTGGCACCGATTGGTTCACCTTTGTGAATTCCAAAATCCCTTACATTATTTTTTGCACCACATTGAGTGGGTTTTCTGGATGTTAATTCTTCCAATCCGTTCTTGGCTCTTTCTAACGGTTCGCCAGATTTTCCTACTCCAATGTTTATTACAACTTTTTCCAGGCTAATTTGTTTCATAGTGTTCACTCTACTCATTTTAGTTGCTCACCTGAATTAATGAAGATTCAAGACCGATTGCCATGACAATACCAATTGGCAATTCTACGGTTTTTTCGCCTATGGAGACTAAAACACGTTTAGGTAATGAAAATGAGCCAGTTTTAATTTCCTGAACCTTCCCAATATTGCCGGCGTTCTCGCCTCTAGTAACAATGACGATGCATCCTTCTTTCAGCTGGACATGGTTTTTGATTCCAAAAGTTGGTAATTCAATCAAACACGTATCATCCACATTATATGATTCTTCACTTAGAAATGTTCTTCCGTCATCAAGACAATATTGATATAAATTTTTCTTTGAGCTAACCTTGGATTTGATCTTTTCCAACTTTAAATTTTTTTCATTAGAATTTATTTTTATTGGAAAAAGCGGAATTCCTTTTGAAGGAACAAATCTATAAAATTCGTTTGAAGGTTTTATTTCCACAGTATCCATTAAGCCAATCGGAAAATTTGGATGCCGAACCATTTTCCCATCTACGCTGATTAAACCCCTATTTAATGATCTTTTTACTTCCCTTATATTTGAGCAAACATGCAAAAGATCACGCAATACTACACCAATTGGATAGGAAAATTTTCTTGTATGTGGCCCTGGCATTGAGTTAAGAATAAACCTTGAACTTTTTCTATTAATTCGCCAAAAACGTGGAGCAAGTTGCCTTTTTAATCTCTTATCTCCTCCTTTTTTGGCCATGATTATGTTGCCTCCACTTTAACCGATTCCTTTTTCTTAATACCTGCTTTTTTCATTTCCTTTCCCTTTTTTATCTTTACATTTTTTTCTTTTACTTTATGAGTGCCCTTCAAGCGATATTCATCACCGGTATTTAAGGAAATAATCTGGACATTTGAAGCATGAATTTGTACCTTCACATTACCTCCACGTATTTTTTCTCTCTGCACGCCTTCAATCGATAATGTGGATCTTTCTGTACTCACTTTCTCAACTTTCCCTTCTATCCCAGCATATTCTCCTCTTAATATTCTAACGGTATCACCCTTAATGACCCTCATGCTTCTCTTTTTATACTGCCCTCTCAGGTTTTCTGAAACGTTTGCTCCCAATAGTTTTTCTCTCTTATGTTTTGAAATCAGTTTATAGAACATCAATATTCCCTCATATTATCAAAGATGCAAGATTTGCTATTCTGGGCCACTTTTCTGCAGCTTCAGCAGCCACCGGCCCTTTTATGTCAGTACCTTTTATTTCGCCTTCTGGTGTAACCAATACTGCCGCATTGTCCTCAAATGACAACCGAACACCACTTAGTCTCCTTATGGGATACTTTTGCCTGATTATTACTGCCCCAAACATTTGTTTTCTCAACTCTGCTTTTCCTTTTTTTACAGTAACGTTCACAAAATCTCCTACTGCTGCAGATGGCATTCTTGAATGTCTGCCCTTGATGCGTGTGACTTGAGCAATTCTTAGTATTTTGGCTCCTGTATTGTCGGCACAAACTAAATTAGCTGTTATTGGAAGTGCCCTAGTAATGTAGGGCTTAAATTCTTCTACTCCTTTTGCTGAGACTGCACGACTTTTAGACGCCACTCTTAATAACCTCCACAGTTACAAACGATACTGTTTTTGAAATCGGTTTACATTCTGCAATCCTTACCTCATCCCCTTCTTTTACATCAATACATGAAGGAAGAAATGCGTGGACCTTTGAACTGCTTCTCTCATACCTCTTGTACTTTTTAACCGGTCTAGGATATTCACGTGAAACTACAATCATCTTGTGTGCTTTGATACTCATCGTGATACCGGTTAATATTCTTCCTCTTATGGAAAGTTTACCATGAAAAGGACACAGGTCATCATCACAATTTCTCTTTGGCTGTGAAACTGCTACTCCAATATTTCTACTCATACTTTATCAACTATCATTTAAGTAAACGATCTTCCGGCCTTCCTATTAACAAAGAACCATTCACGAAACAAATCTCATCTTGAAAAATTAGTCCTAATCTGCGTATTGATTTTTTTGGAATAACATATGTCTTGCACTCGTCACTTAACGATATTGTATTTTTCGTTTCAAAGATTATTTTGCCGTTAATTTTTTTATGATTGTTAGATGATCCATACTCGATTTCTGCATTGCGACCTATGAATTCACATTGTAACGTATAATCTCTAAATGTCATTTCGCTAGTTCCCTCTCCTTTAGAATAGAAAGTATGCGGGCAATATCCCTTCTTTTCCATTTCATGTTTCCAGTTTCTTTTTTAAGTGTCCCTTTTGAATTTTCAATTCTCAATTTCAACAGATCCGCTCTAATCTCAGAAAGTTTTGATTCCAAGTCATCGTCGTTAAACTCTCTTAATGTTCTTAATTTAAGCCTGCCCATTATGTCTCATTCTTATTTACGGCTATTTCCTTAACTTCACTGTTAGTAATATCTTTACTTTCTGTCTTGATTTCTGAATCTGGCTGAATGTCACTATTTTCACTTCCAGCTTCACTCACACCTTCACTTATGCCTTGAGTCTTTGATTCAGGCTCCGCATTTAAATCAAAATCACGAGGGATTTCTTCTCTCAACGAAATTTTGAGTTTTATTCCTACCAATCCCATTTTTGTTAATATGCTATTTGTACTACTCTTAACTACTTCATCTGCAATTTTTCCACTCTTTGGGATGATTCCTGCAGAATGTTTTTCAAAATGAGCACGTTCACCTCGAAGTTTACCAGATATTGTAATCTCTACTCCCATTGCCCCAGCTCCCATGATGGTATTTATTGTCCATAATGAAGCTCTTCGAAAGGCAGTTCCTCTTTCAATAAGTTGAGCAATCCTATTTGCCATTAAATGTGGATTCAATTCAGGTTTTGTGACCTCTGTTACGGAGACTTGGACATTCTCCAAGTTGAATTGTTGTTCCAATCTCGTTGTCAAATCTCTTATTCCACTCCCTTTTCTTCCAATAACTAGACCCGGTCTTATTACAAATAGCGTTATTTTGGTACCAATAGGAGTCTTTTGAACCTCGGCTCCTCCGTAACCTGCTTCATGTAAAGTAGAACTCAGGTACTCGTCCAGTTCCATATTTCTGAAATTATTCTTTATTACATTTTTTATTGCGCTCAATATATTTTTCCCTCTTTAGCAACAATTTCTACATGTGTCAGGGTGTCAACTTTAGGACTTGACCGTCCCATAGCTCTTGGAATAAATCGCTTGAGTTTTGTTCCTTTATGGATAACACAAGAGACTATTTCTAACCTATCTAGGTCCATTCCTTTGTATTCTGCATTTGATTCTAAATTGTCCAAAAGTCTTAAAAATTCTTCAGATGCTTTCCTTGGAAACCTTCCAGAAAAAAAACCGTCTCTGATATTTGATCTATGAGCCACTTCATTGTGATATCTTCTATAAGGAATTGCAACCTTTTTTTCAATAGCTTGATCTAAAATGTTTCTTGCTCTTTCAATTGACAACCCCTTTATTGCTAGGGCAATTTCTCTCGCGTGTTTATGCGAGATATCAGTCTCTCTTAATGCGGCCCTAACGTGTTTATTCTTGTCAAATTGAGAAAATGAGTAAGAATATGTAGGCAAATATATCACTTTAATGGCACATAGAGACTTGATCTGGACGCTCCTACTCCAGGCGCACCATGCTGAACTCTTTTGTTTGTGATTGCATACTCACCCAAGTAATGACCAATCATCTCGGGTTTTATAGTAATTGGAGTGAAGTCCTTTCCATTATGAACGTTGATTGTGATATCCACCATGTCCGGGAGAATTATCATGTCTCTTACGTGAGTTCTTATAGTTTCATTAGATGACCCTTCTCTGATACTTTTTATTCTTTCACGAAGTTTTCTTTTTTGATCATCCATGTACTTTCCTACTCTTTTATCCAACGACCGCCTTTGTCTAGCATTTAACAATGGAAGAAGTGATTCTATTGATAAATTCTTTAATTGATCTACATTATAACCTCTAAATCTAAATTCACGAACCAACTAAGATTATCAACTCCAAAATACTCCTTTTAAATTTAACTAGATGATTCAATTCCTATACCAACCCTAATTTTGTTGCAAGCTCTCGCGCTTCATCATTTTTTGTAAATTTAACAATTGCCTTCTTCCCTTGAATTGTCCTAAAAATATTGACTTCTTTAACGTTACCTTCGTACATTGTTTTTATTGCTTCAGTTACATCTTTCTTGCTTGCATTGTCGGAAACAATAAAAGTTAATTTATTTTCCTTTTCTATCAAATTGAATGTCTTTTCTGTGATATATGGTCTAAGAATTACCGAAAGGAGATCGTTTTCTGCTTCTTTACTCATTATTGTTTCACCATACCCTGTATTTTTGACCAAACTGTTTTTATTTTATTCATGGATTCTATTGCACTTTTCGTATAGACCGTTAACCTAACTGGTTTTGTTCCTGGCACAAGATCCGTAATGCTCAGGTTTTCTATAGGTACAACATTAACTCCAGGTAAGGATTTTTTCAATTTAATTATTGGAGAATTTTTTGAAACAACTAGCAGGCAGCTTAATGCCGAGTGTTTTTTTCTTCCACGTAATCGTGATTTACCTGATGGTTTCCTTACGATATTCATAGACCTTTCAAGATCTTCTTCTAATCCTAAGGACACCAATATTTTTTTTAATTCTGCAGTTCTTGTTATTTTCTCCAAATCATTTGAGACTACAATTGGAAATTCAGAGATTTTTCCTACATTGTGGCCACGTTTCTCAATTATATCTTTACTAGAAGTTGCGGCAAGTGCAGAACAGAATCCAAGTTGTTTTTCCTTCTTGTTTATTTTTTTGTAATTTTTCTTCCATGATACGGGTGGGTGGGCAATTCTTCCACTTCTGACACCTGCAACTCCAGCAGCTTGACCAGCGCGTGGAAATCCTTCTCCACGGGCCCTTGCTATTCTCGCAATTCCCAAACCAGTATTACGAGATTCTGCACTGACGATTTCACCAGCAGCAGGGTATTTTCCTTGAGGTTGGAACTTGGTTGAAAGAACATTTACATAGACTTTTTTTATAATATCTGGCCTAAATGGAGTATTGAAAACAGATGGAAGTTCTAATGATTCAATTTCTTTTCCACGAAGATCTTTGAGGTTAATCTTCACTTTGCTAATACCTCCAAAACTTTGGGTTCTAATACTTTCTTACTTACACTTCGAATTGGAAATCTCATCTTAACTAGTCTTTTCGGAACACCTGGAATTGAACCCTTGACTATTATGTAGTCATTTTTTATCATGCCAAAATGTTCAAATCCGCCATTTGGGTTAATTTTAAATTCAGTGTCTTTCTCCGAATTCGAAATTATCAAAATTCTCTTATTGTATTCAGTCCTTTGATGAAAACCTCTTTGTCCTTGTCTTGGAACAGTATAAGTGACTACTGCAGGAGAAATTGGACCTAAAGTTCCAAGGGCTCTCACACTTTTTCTGGATTTGTGTTGTTTTCTTTTGACTCCAAATCTAGTAATTGGTCCTTCAATTCCTTTACCTCTTGTTATGCCGGAAATATCAACAAATTGGCCGGTTTCAAAGACATCCTTTATGGTTACCTGCTTTCCAAAGTTGCTGACAACATAGTCAATTTTTGATCTTGTGTCTTTTCCGCCGATCGGTATTTCCCATACAAACGGCTTCTTTTGAGACAAAGATGCCACAATGGGATAAGATGAAACTATCGCAACTACCTGTTTAATTTTATCAAGATGTGCATTAATTTCTTCTAACTTACCCTCTTTATACTTGAAGGGCGCTTTTTTTGAAAGATATTTGTCATTATCCTTCGCAAAAACATCAAAAATTGCATTCCTTCCATATGCTGTTTCTGCATATGCTCTTATTCCAATTATTTTCAATGGCGGTGTAGCTATTAAAGTAGATGCATTCATGATATTCTTGCCATAATTTGGAGTCTTTTCTCTGTCATCAACCGCTAATACATTTAAATTGGTAACTTTATACCCGGCAAAACCTAATAATGATGATCTCTCTAATATAGGATCCGACCAAGTCCTAATCCTAGATTCGAGACTTCGTGCACGCACTCTTGGATAGAATGCCATACTTCCACGTCTAGGTGCACTATATTTTCGATGACCCATGATTAATCCGTTTTTTGTAATCCCTTTAATAAATTAATAACTTTAAGACAATATTTGCGAAAATTGAGGATTCCATATTCAGAATAGTTTAATGAATTTTCGTCGATAATTGAATTAAGTGTGTAAGTAATTGTTAACTATTGACAAGGTACCAAGAATCGCCTCCTCTAACCTTACAGTCTGAGTACCCTGGTTAGGAAACATGTTTAAAAAATAGTGATTCTGTGAAATTTTTTTGTTTTCAAATTCCAATATTTTTTTCAAGCCAAATTTAGGGCCGCCAAACACAACTAGCAGATTCTTTGACAATTTTAGGTTGCCCATCAAATTATCTACATGTTTTGTAAATTGTCGCCCTTCGACGGATGTCATTAATATTTCGCAATTCGTATTTTCAAGCAATGCTGATAGCGAGTCTGCAAATTTGACATCATATCCCCAGTAACCATCAAGCTCTTCTTTTGCAACATCTTCCGCTAATAGTTGCCCGTTGTATGAAATTTTTACTAAAACTTTTTTTCCTAATTGTGTTCCTTTATATTTTATAAGTTCTTGAAGCCCTACGTCCACATACAACGAATCATTTTGCTTTACAACAAATCCAAACCGTATCTCGTTCTTGATATTTTTGATGTCTATCAGTGCTTTATGATGTGGAGACTTTATGGGCGGTAAGATTCCAGCATGTTTCAGTATCCACATTTTAGGATAAATTTTTTTTCTAAGATATGGAGGTGTGTCAAGGTATTCAAGTATTGTTCTCATTATTTTTTTATCGATTTTTTCTGCTTTTGTGCTATTGTCGTGATAAATAAAAATTTTCTTAACACAAAATATTGAACATGAACGGGAAATTTGTGAAATTTTGTAGCTTTTGTCAAGAATTGTTTGAGACTCTATCAAACATGAATCAGGAATTGCAATCCACAGGTTAGTCAAAGTATTTTGTAGACCGTCTATTCTGATAATAGTTTTTCTACAGTGCTTCCAATTAGACCAGTTGATCCAAATGTAGTTTCACGCAGAATACCATTTTTGTCGATGAATATTGTTGAGGGCGTACCTTTCAATAAATATTCTTCAAAAGTGAGCGGACTGTACGGTTTTGTTTCCAGATATGATTTGATGCGTGAAATAATTTGTTCCTTATCTTTTTGATGATACAATTCAAAATCAGGGACGTTTGCATTAACAAATTCCATAATCCTCTTGTCTTCAATAGGGAGTTTTTCTTTTACAAGCATATCCATTCCCACAGGAAAAGGAATATTGTATGACAGTCTTCCTTCATTTAGTAACTTACTCTGGTAGGTAAGAGTAGTAAGAGTTTCACCTATTACCTTATTTTCCTTTAATAGTAGTCTTAGATTTTCAACGGTATTCTTATCAAAATCCTCAAATGCTGTGGCTAGTCCCAATACCACTACTCCATTGTTTTTATATTTTTGATATGTATCTATTGCTTCGGGTATTCCATAAATAAAACACCCTGGGCAGTTTACTTGGAAAACTTCCACGACAACCACATTACCTTGATATTCTTTCAGATTAGAAGCTCCACCTTGAACCCATTCAGATACTTTCAATTCGGGAGCCAGTGAGCCGGCTTTAACTGTCACAAAATTCACAATATTACTTGAATATTTAAACCAATATTACGTTTATTTTGGTGGTAAAAATAAAAATTATTCAGGAGCTCTCTTACTGGCATTTTCTTTCGACTTTGATGCATAGTTTTCAATGTCACTAGTTTCAACTTTTTTCATTCTCTTTGTTTTAGTATCTATCTGGGCCATTTTTATGTGTCTTATTCCTGTTTTCTCTTCACTAACCAAGTAAATTGACTCTAATGCTAGGCTACTTGCCTCTTCCATGCTATTGTCAAGATGAAAGTTTTTTTCCAAGAATTCATTTACCTGATCACTGCCATTCCCAATTGCAACTGCATCGTATCCGATGTAAGTTCCACTTGGATCGGTCTGATATAGTGAAGAACCATTCTTATCGACTCCTGCGAGGATCAATGCAACACCATATGGTCTGACTCCTGCATACTGCGTGAATTGTTGCGCCATATCTGCAAGACTTTTTGCAACACCTTCAACGTCTACAGGTTCATCGTAAATCAGTCTATTACTTTGAGCGAAAAATCTTGCATGATCAACTTGAGTTCTTGCATCAGGAATATATCCCGCTGCTGCTACTCCTATGTGATCATCTATTTGGAATATTTTTTGAGTAATATCAGAAACTTGTAATTTCCTAGCTTTTTCTTCAACAGCTAAGACCACTCCGTCCTTACTTTTGATTCCAACCGCAAGTGTTCCTCTTCTTACGGTTTCAATGGCATACTCTACTTGGTATAATCTATCATCGGATGAAAATACCGTTATTGCTCTATCATAACCAGCTGCTGCAGGTAACAAATCAGCTCTAACTTGTTTATATTCGTTAATTTAAGTTTACCTTAGTATCATACTTTAAATTGTTAATCGATTTTTTTAAAGATCGACTTGTCTTTGGAAGAAGAAATAATATTTCAAGGTCACGAGAATATACTTTCTCTTCACCCCAAAACAATTGAAATTACCAAGGACCCTCATTTGACTAAGAAAGGTGATTGTATTATCGGGGTGTCGGCTAATAAGGCATGCGATGATTTGGATATTGTGTTGAGAGAGAAATTAAGAACTAGCGGCAGCGTAGTAAAAATAGGAATCATTGTAGAACCTTATCAATTTGACATGGTTGGATTGGGAAGTGATAATTTAGAAATTACACACAAACATGATATAGTATTGAGAAAATCAAATTATGTTGATGCTAGAACTCTCATTGTTTCATGTGATAAATCGGCAATTGACATTCCAAGAAAACTCATAAATGCCCTAACCAATTCTGAAGCAATAGGATTACTGAGGATAAAAGTAGAATAAAAGGAGAGAGTTCGTTATACTTTTTCAACCATCAAGCAACCCGTAGCTTGCAACTCATAACTCTGATATCTTCTTATAAACATAGGAGTATCTCTTCAATAATTCATTAACTACAGTAGAAGGTAGTTCCGGAGGGATTGGCATCTTACCATCTTTAGACGCATTTTTGATTTTATCTCTAAAACCAATTTTAGTTAGCCAATCTCTAAGATATTGTTTATCATAGCTCACCTGCTCTTCACCGACTTTGTACGAATCCTTATTCCACATCCTGAATTCATCAGGTCCCAGCGAATCTGCTAAAATAATTTCATTTGAACTAGGATCCTTTCCGAACTCAAATTTTACATCAGCCATTATGAATCCAGCGTCATTTGATATGTTCGACATCTGTTTGTAAAGTCTTATTGACAAATCTTTCACATGTTTTAATTCATTATTTGTCAGGATTTTTTCTGCCAAAATTTGATCCTCAGATATTGGTTGATCATGAATTTTTGACTTGGTTGTTGGATCAAAAATTGGGTCCTTTAATATTGAGGCAATTTTCATATTAGGCGCGAGATCCAATCTATTATTTCCAGCAATATACCGTTCATATAAACTTCCGTACAAGTATCCTCTGACAACACATTCAAGCGGAATCATCCTTAGTTTCTTTACAACCATTTTATCCTTCGCATCTAATCTTACCATGTGATTTTTAGAATCTAAATAGGTAAACCAGAATTCAGCGAAGTTGCATAGAATTTCGCCCTTTCCTTTTATGTTGGTAATCATTGGTACATCATACGCTGAAACTCTGTCTGTAAAATGGAATAACAGATTTTTCTCGTCCAATTCATAGACATCTTTTACTTTGCCACTATGGATGAACTTCATTATTCATCATTTGAATAACAGATATTTATCATATCATGCCTTATTACTGGAAACCATATTCGCTCCACTTCTTTGTTACTAACTTAACAGTACCTTCATCAGCAAGAGCCTCCTCTTGGACTGGCCTATCATATCCTTCTTCTTTTGTTTTTTTAGTTGCGTCGATACCCATCTTTGATCCTAAATTTAATAATGGAGATGCAGGATCTAGAGTATCGGTAGGTACATTCTCAATTAACATTGTATCCCTCTTTGGATCCGCTCTAGTCGTTACCGCCCAAATTACATCATTTATGTCATGTACATTGATATCTTGGTCGACTACAATCAATATTTTTGTGAGGGACAATTGACCCATTCCCCACAGACCCATCATTACCTTTTTGGCCTGTCCTGGATATCTTTTTTTTATTGAGATTATTGCTAGGCCTTGGAACCAACCTGCGGCAGGCATTGAAAAATCCACTACTTCGGGCTGAAAGAGCTTTACTAATGGAAGAAATGCTCTTTCTATGACTTTACCTATGTAGGCATCTTCAAGTATTGGTTTTCCGACAACTGTGGTAAGATAGATTGGATTATTCCTCATCATTATACCGGTTAGAGTAAATGTAGGATACGGTTCTGGTGGTGTATAATATCCAGTGTGATCTCCGAATGGACCCTCAATGTTTAGTTCATTTGGATCAACATAACCTTCTAAAACAATTTCAGCAGAGGACGGTACCTCCACATCAATCGTTCTGCATTTCACAAGGTTTGTCCCTTTTTTCCTTGTAATTCCTGCAAAAAGAAATTTATCTAATCCTTCTGGAACAGGTGCAACCGCACTAAAAATTGTTGCAGGATCCGCTCCGATTACAATTGCAGCTTCCGTTTTTTCCATATTTTCTTTATTCATTTGATAATGTAATGCACCTCTCTTGTGAATTTGCCAGTGCATTATCGCTTTTTTAGAATTGATCACTTGTAATCTATATACACCCATATTTCGAATCTGTGTTTCAGGATTTTTCGTTATTGTAATTCCAAAAGTGATAAATCTTCCAGAATCTTTTGGAAACGATTTGATTATCGGTAAACTGTCTAGTGTGGGGTTTGCAGTCTCAACAATTTCTGTGACTGGACCTCCGTCTGCATTTTTTGCGCCATAATCAGATATCTCGGATAACTTGGGGAGCATCTTAAATTTATTCAAGAGTCCATGAGGCATTTTTAATTTTGTTAACGCAGTCATACGCTCACCTATTTCCTCAAAATTTTCCATGTCAAGAGCTATCTTTAGTCGTCTCAAGGATCCAAATGCGTTACCAAGTACAGGAATTTTATATCCTTCTACGTCCTCAAATAATACAGCAGGTCCCTCATCCTGATACATAAGTCTACGCAGGATTTCTGCTATTTCTAAATCTACTGAAACTTTGGTTTTTATCCTTTTCAACTGACCCGTTTTTTCAAGAGATTGTATGTATTCTCTTAAGTTTTCAAAATACACATGGATCCTTTTTCCGTATGAGATATTAGTTTTGTTGATCTAAATTTAGTAAAATAAGGTTGATAGGTTTCTATATGTTCAATTAACTTTACTTTTTTAATACTAAAAATTCAATGGCATTACAATTGAAAATAAACATATCAAGAATTAAATACCGAATAAATTACAATCCAGTGAATTACAATACGAGCACAGGTAAATATGAGAGCGGAAATGAATCCTATACTTTTTACAGTCAGGCAAAAGTAAACCTGTGGAAATGTGACAAATGCACTTTGAAATTTGGTACTTTTAGAAGTTTAAGAAAACACAAATCTGATGTACATGCTTATTGATGCTTTGATACCAGAGTAAGCATCTTATCAAAGATTGTATATGTCCCACAACTAATTATTTCAACTATAGTTATAATTTACTCTTCAGAAATTAATTTCACGAGAAAAAAGTTTTGCAAGCTGATCTAAAATTCTTGCTGTCGCCCCCCAAATAATTTCATTTTTGTAGGTAAATCTAGGTAGTTGTGAAATAGTAAATTGTTGCTGGTGTTTCAGGTCGTTCTCTCTACTTTTAAGTAATGGTATTAGTGGAACGTCTATAATTTTCTCCACTTCATAATTGATATCGGTTATTTCTGGTATCCTGTCTGTTAAAGCAACGTATGGATAAATAATGTAACGTGAAGTTAACGTCTTTACCGCATTCAAATGGCCAATAACCTGTTCTTTTTTAATCTTAATTCCTAATTCTTCACTTATTTCCCTTACCGCGGTTTCCAACATGTTAACATCATTTTCTATAAAATTACCACCAGGAAAGGAAATTTCACCTGCATGATTTTTCACAAGGTTAGTCCTTTTTATTAAGATCACATATGGACTCCTATTTTTGAAATGAATTATTATCATAACCGCAGCAAATCTGAATTGAAGTGAAGGCGACGGAAGGATTACTTTTTTATTCAGAAACGGATAAATCAAATGTTTGAGCACTTTTTCATTATACAAACAAGATCATCTGTTGTATCCATTATTAATTAGAAAGTATAAAATCTATCGAGTAGCATTTTTTGGAAATATGCTCTGCTTCACAATTTTCAAGATTATAAATTAAGGCTTTAATTATGATAAATATTGTGAGATATTAATGGATATTAAAGTTATTTATGAGATGAACCCCCCAAAGGTTCTTTACAATAATTTTTTTGATCATGATACAATAAACAAGAATATTGAACTCTTTATGTCCAGAGCAAAAAAGGTATCAGAATATGTTGATGGGATACACTTGACTGATAATGTACTTGGTGTACCACGAATTTCTAGTTTGATGCTTGTTTCAATGTTAAAAAAGATAGGCATATCAAAACCGATTAGCTGTACATGCAGACTTTACGACAAAAATCTTATATCAATTTTGCAATTTGTCTCAGAGGCTATATTGTGTGGAGTCTATAGCATCCTAATTCTCCGTGGAGATGAACCAATCATTGGCAATAAAATTTTTGACATTCCTCCCACCAAGGCTATCAAGATTCTATCATCACATCATTTTAGCAATCACATAAGATTGGATCTATCGTTTCCAAGTAGAATCGATGACACAGTAAGAATAAAAAATAAGCTTGAGGCAAGACCACGTGCGTTTGTCACACAGTCAATAAGTTCTATTCACAATTTAAAAGAAATTGTGAAAATATCATCACCATATAAGATTGATGTTATCCCATGTATCATGTGTCCTTCAAAGAGAAATGAAATTTCAGCACAAAAGATAGGATTGGATTGGAAATCATATAAGGACCAGCCAGAAAATTTCGTTCGTGAAGCAGGCGGTTTAACAAAAAAAGTGCTTTTGTGTTCACCAAATAGTTTTGAAGATGGTTTGGATCTTGTCAAGAAACTAAAGAGAAATTAGTCAAATTTATGTTTGCGTGCAGCACTAATTTCGCTTCTTAATTCCCCTAAAATTTCCCTGTAATAGGGTTTAAGTTCATCGTCTTCGCTAAGTCTCGGCCTTCTATGATCAACCGTAATTTCCCTTTTTATTTTCCCCGGCCTATTTGTAAATACAAATATTCGATCTCCAAGACATACAGATTCCATTATGTTGTGAGTTACAAAAATAATATTTTTTCTAGTTTTCGACCAAATAAGCTGCAATTCGACTGAAAGCAGATCTCGTGTTTGGGAATCCAAGGAGGCAAACGGTTCATCCATAAGCAGTATGTCCGGATCCATAACGAGTGCCCTAGAGAGAGCCACTCTTTGCTTCATGCCACCGGATAATTGATACACATAAGAGTCGGCAAATTTTGTCAATTGCATTGTTTCTAGATGACCCATTGCAATTTGGCGCCGCTTATCTTTCTGCAATCCAGCTATTTTTAGTCCAAATTCAACATTCTCGATTACTTTGAGCCATGGAAACAAAGCATTTTCTTGGAAGACAATAATTCTATCAGGTCCAGTCCCATCGATCTGATGACCATTAAGAATAATTTCACCTTCAGTAGGTTTGTCAAGTCCTGCAATAATGTTAAGAAGAGTAGATTTTCCACATCCAGACGGGCCAACAATACATACGAATTCGCCATCCATAATTGTAAGGTCGATATTTTCAATCGCGGTAACGTATTCAGTTTTCTTTGAACTATTTGTTCTAAATTTTTTAGATAAATTTTTAACTTGTAATTTCACGATTTATACCTCTATTAATGGACTAGTGAATCTGGATATGCGTATCATATGCTCTCATAAATACGCTATTTCTATAAATTACTATTTAATAATTGATAAATATATGTAAATCAAATAAGCACAATTCCTATAAACTCATGTTTATTACATTTGCATCGATTTTCTCATGAATACTCTAATTAATTTCCTTATGAGCATGTTTAGGAGTCTTTGAGTGTAGTCCAATGTAATCCGTAACTTATTAACTAAAGTCTAATTTG
>JAATVM010000132.1 GCA_014523495.1 Nitrososphaerales archaeon TH1920 | reverse complement strand
GGTGCTACTCTAGTACAAAGATATTGTGAAGGGCATTTACCCAATGAACTTAAACACTATACTTAGTTTTTAACAAAAAACGTATCATGCATGTATACTCTAGGCGTCCTATATTCTCGGCATTCTGTACAAATATTTTTTATGTTATCAGTGAATGAAAGGAAGTGACATTTTCTGCAGTAGAACGACATTATTTAAGGGATATTTACGTTTATTATATATAAGTATTTCTTCGATTTTCTTCTTTTATAAGTTTTATATCATAAGAATGTCTAATTTTAAGAGATTCAGCCGTCTACTCCGAACGTGTCAGATTTTGGTATATGTCTTGTAAATATGAATCTCATTAGAACTAGCTTTTATAACCATAAAATACCATTTGATATCAGTCTACCTGTCTTGGTTAACCTTGATGAGCTGCTGTTGCTATATGATTTCTTTGGTTATCCAGGAATTTTTTTAGGCAGTTTTATTATAAGTATTCTATTCTTTCTACCGATACCTTATTTTCCACTTCCGCTTATAGCAGCATTTAACGAAAACTTAGACCCGCATTTAATCGCACTTTCTGGTACTGCTGGAGCAGTTGCAGCAAAGATGATCATATTTTATCTTGCTTATTCTGGTCATGATATCATAGCTAGAAGATCAAAGGGGAAGACTTTGTCTCTTCAGAAGCTGTTAGGTAAATATGGCTGGATAGGGGCTCTAATTGCCACAGTAACGCCATTCTCGGGTAGTTTCATATACGTGACGCTAGGACTTACAAGGTACAATCCATGGAAATTTGCTGTTGCCGTTTTTGTTGGAGAATTATTATACAATGAATTTATAGTATGGATAGGAATACTTTTAGGAAGACCATTTGTTCAACGCATTATTTCAGAGTTTACGAACACAGATAATCCTGCTGCTATTATAATGGCTGTAAGTCTCAGTACTGCTGGAATTATAATAACTATATACCTATTAGTAAAAATAAATTGGAATAAGATTATTGGAAAAAGGTTTCCATGGACTAGCACTGATAATTCAAATGAATAAGATAATGATCATTCCATTCTTTGATTATTTTATTTATTGGACATTCTGAAGAGTTCCTTTTCAGAATACTAAATTATACATTATATTCGAATTCTGTCAGGAATGATGGCAGTAAATCTTAATTAGATAGAGTGCATTGTAATCATATTGCATTATTGGGTAGGCTCCCTTTGTCGTATAATAGATAGGAAGCAAGGTGCCCCATTATTTCCTGGAGGTGTGACCGCTATATGTGATGTCATTAAGCTGATTGCCAACAATGGAAATCAAATACCGGACAAATCTTGGATGCTTTATCTACTTGAACTTTTTAACATTCGCAATATACCGATTGAATTGAATCTGATTTGTCAATTCGATAATCAAGATTACTTTGAAGCAATATTTCAGGGAATTAACAGGTACAGGTTTAAGAAAGTGTTGCCCGCTATCGGGCATTCGTATATGCGAATAATCATGATGGACAAAGTAAATAGACGAATTAGATATACTCTTACTGATCAAAACACAGTACAATCAGAATCCTTTGATTTTTCTCTCGCTGGTACGAACTTTGATTATATCGGAGGAAATCAATTTACTGGAATTGAATGGTGGAATAAAATGGGTAACTTTCCTTACGCAATCAAGTATAAAGTACAAGTATCTCAACTTATGTTTGGACTTACGGATAAGAACGATCCAGAATCAATTACTTTTGTACCTCATAATTCATTGATACCAAACAAGGATGATTCTGGAATAGAGTATCCAATATCATTTCAAAATGTAATGTTAAAGGATGGTTGTGTATGTTATTCAGTTGAGTCAGGCAACTGCATCAATGGAATCCATTATAAACTCTAAAAGAGACCATTTGATCTTCAGTAATTATAATCCTAAATTAATAGCAATATAGTACGAGATTAAATCCAATCTAAATTGATCTTCCAGATTTAATCTCTTGCCAGACAAATATGTCTTTTATCATACGTATAAAAAATATTCTAGAAATTATGAGAATCATATTTGATAATATTCCTGCTACGTTTGTATAAAATGTTATCTTGTTTGATACTGGTGAAACTTGCTCCATTTGTTGTGGATCAAGATAGTATTGCAAACCGACATCCTGTATCCCAATAATTAAACCAACAAATACTACAAAGATGGATAATAATCCTAGGAACCACCATAATTTTATATTTTTTGAACTTGGTGAATTTTTCCATTCAGTACCATTTGAGAAAATTATTTGTGGATTGCTTGCTCTCCATATTTGTTGAGCAATTTGATATGGTTTCCATATTTCTAATATTGGAATAAACCACCAAATTACTGCCATCACAGGAGAAGTTATTTCTTTTGCTCCAAATTGGTGAGCGTTTTTAGTTGCTCTGTAAAACCAATACAGGGTAAGAATAAGGAGAATAATTCCTACTATACCATATATAGTACCTATAATGGAATCCACTGCAAGGATTGAAAGACTTATCAAATTATCAGACAAGTACTGAATAATTTCATAAGATTGAAATATTGAATAGATTAGGGCAATAATTATAGCAGCGACGCACCAGTTTACTACCCATTTCGATATTTTACTAATGGAACGAAATGATGGAACGTACATTGTCATCTTAGACTATATGAAACTATATAAAAAGTGAATATGTTTTTGTATCAATAGAAATTAAATTATTTCGTAGAATTAATCTTATAATACATTAGAATGTATTTTACCCAACGTTTAAAGCATACAATATCTGAAGTAATTTTTGTTGATAGGATGGATTGTTCTTATATTAGCAATTCTAGTTATTTTGGCATTGATAGGGTTAGGTTGGGACACATTTTTTACTGGTGTTAAGAAGGGTGTAGAGAAAATTGGAAATCTTCCAGAAATAAAAAATATAACCAACAAAGCAAAGAATGAGTTTGATAGTATTGTTGGTAACTCAACAGCAGATATAGTTACAATTCTCTTCCAAAAGATATGAAATCGTATTTGTAATCTAAATAATAAGCATCAAATGAAAGGGAGTTGCCAGCCCCGTGTTTGGCATCTCTTCCATCGTTTATGGAGTTTTTTGTACTTTCGGTGAACGGAGCCAAAAACCGAAAGCTTGTTGCTACTTAATTGTGCACAACAAAATTTAAAATGATTTATGAAAATTATATAGAATGGCTAATGACTGACTTTCAAAGTAAGAGATTTATCGATCTAGCTAAAGCTATTAAATAGTTGACGTTGTATCAGATTTCCTGTACTTTAGATATTATTTTACTAATATTTTGCTTCTCGGTAAGAACACCAGCCCATATATCAATATTTTTTCGTATAAGCTGAGGTACGCTCAAAATAGTAAATTCGGTAGGAAGAATCGAATCTAATTTTTTCCAGTCTATAGGCATTGAAACAGTTGCTGATGCAGTGGGTCTCAACGAGTAAACAGATGCTAAAGTCTTTCCCCTAGAGTTTTGGTTATAATCGAAGAATACTTTTCCCTTTCTTTTTGAAGTATTCCATTCGGTAGTTACTTTTTTAGGATATTTGGAAATCATAATCTTTGCAATTATTTCAGAAAAATTTCTTGTCTGTTCATGTGGATAGTTATTAATAATAGGAACGTAAATATGTAAGCCCGATTTACCAGATGTTTTTATATACGAACTTATCTTCAATTCTCTTAAGAAATCATACAAGTCCAGTGCAAGTTCTACGGTTGCTCTAAATCCGGAACTATTGTACTCTGGTTCTTGTCCTTTTTTTTCCTTACCAGAATAAATGTAGGGATCAAGATCAAAAACTATGAAATCTGGAAAATTTAATCCACATTTCTCTTCATACAATAATGAGGAGCTGTTGCAGCTGTCAAAGTCATTTATTCTGCTATACAATGGATGCATTTCTATGCAACCCAGATTGGCGATCCAAAGAAGGCTCTCTTTATTGTTACAAACTAAATAATTTATATTGTCGTTTCTTTGTTCGGAATGGACTTGAGCTGTCTTTACAAAATCTGGTTTTGCTTGGTCCCAATTCTTATGATAAAATGATTTTCCATATATCCCATTGGGATAACGACTAAGTGAAAGAGGTCGATCCTTTAAATGAGGAAGAATTGATTGCGCTATAGACTCATAGTAATTGATTAGATCTTTTTTTGTGAATTCAGGGTGTTCTCTTGTCTTAGGCCAATAAACTTTGTTGGGATTTGAAATTTTAACTTCAGCCATATTGTGAGATTCTTCTTTGATTTCATGGTCCGAGTTATTTGAATATCTCTTTGCCGGATTGTCAGCTTCTATTGTACATTCTGTGGATTTCTTATCTTCCCGAAATCTCAGGAAGATTGGCGTTCGCATTATTCCATCTTTGGTCCATTCATTGAATTTTACTTCTACAACAAGAACAGGTTTTACCCATGTCGTTTCTCTATTCATATAAGGAAGGTGGTCAATAGGCATAGAATCAATTTTAATTTCCTGTAGTTTTGAGTATACTCTATCAAGTAACTCATAATCAAAACCACTTCCTGTATGTCCGACGAATCTAAATTTTGTTTCTTCTGTACTGTATACTGCTAATAGCAGGGAACCAAATAGGTTAGTTCTATTACCTATTCCCTTAGTATAACCTATAACCACACAATCTTGAGTTTTCGTATTTTTAATCTTTAACCAATCTCTTGATCTTAGTCCTTCTCTATAAATACTCGATTTATGCTTAGCTATTATACCCTCTAATTCGAGTTCTTTACTTCGTTTGAGAATATCAATTCCTTTTTCTTCAATATAGTCTGATATTTTAATCCTATCATTTGTTCTCAAAATCTGGGATAGAATACCTCGCCGCTCTAGGTAGCTTAATTTCTTCAAATTTTTATTCTCTTGATATAACACATCAAAAGCATAGAAGGTACAAGGGACTTCTGCCGATAGTGCAAGAATTTCTTTCTCGCTTTCTACATTCATTCTACGTTGATGAGCCTGAAAGTTGGGGATACCATTATCATCAAGGACCACAATCTCACCATCTATTATTGCTGATTTACATTGCATGAGAGATTCTCCTGCTGAATTTACTATCTCCGGATACTTCTTGGTAATGTCGTTACCAGTTCGTGACTGAATCCTAATTTTACCATTTTCTTTAAATAGGATAGCTCTTACTCCATCCCACTTTATCTCAAAAACCCATTCTTTGTTATTGAAAGCCTTATCAGTGGGATAAGCCAACATTGGTTTGACTCTGCCAAAAAAGTCTTTTGTTCCCTTATTATTGTAGTCCGTGTCAGTATTTCCTATTGAGTAATTAGAATTTAATTGTTCAATTGATGGGCTATTAATTCTATTGTTCATTTCTGTACCGCTTTTTTCATCCTTTTTTGTATTGTCTTCATGTACTCCTTGTAAAGTCGACACATTTCGGAGCACAGATTCTGGATGTGTTACTGTCAAATCTTCATTTGATGCAAACTCATCATTAACTTTTATTAGTAACCATTGATTTTTATTCCGAGTCCTAATTAAAGTGAACCTACCTCTTAGTTTTTTTCCATCCAATTCTAAAGAAATCTTCCCACTTTCAAGTTGTTTTAAGATACTATCCTCAGTTCTGTAAGAACCAATATCCCATACTATTACAGTACCGGCGCCGTAATTACCAGGAGGAATGATACCTTCAAACTTTAAGTAATCTAAGGGATGATCTTCGACGAGAACGGCTAAGCGCTTGTTGCTCGGATCCATAGATGGTCCTTTGGGCACCGCCCATGAAATGAGAACTCCAGACTCAGATTCTATTCTAAAGTCGTAGTGTAGTCTTGAAGCATTATGTTTTTGAACAACGAATGATCTTAATTTCTTTTTTTTAGAACTACGGTTTACCTTGCCTTTCGGTTCATGAGTTTTGGTAAAATCTCTTTTCTTCTTATAGTTTGCAAGTGATAATTTTGATTCTGCCATTTTCAATACACTCTTTTTCTAGAATTCTATGTTAAAGATAATAAATCTAGGCTCGTTGCTCATTTGCTATTTAATATTGCACTACAAACTATAAATTCAATTATTAATTGACAGAAAAAATTCTGGAGTTACGATAGCAGATGAATATTAGAGTAAGATCGACGTACGACTCAGCAATGTTCGTGGAGAAACATATGTTACATTGAAATCCTGCAAGGAAGTACACATAATTATAGAATAAAGGAGGAACTAAAATAAACTCACATACATACTCATAGCGAAGCCGGGACGGTTTATTGACTTGATATTTGTTATTTTATTCTAACTGGCCAGTAATGATGTTACTAAGTGGAAAAGCTGCGTTCCATTTACCAATTTTACATTGGACAAATTGTCCTTTCTTTAACATAGTAAACTTTACTTTTAAATAGTCTAATCTACCTAGATTTATTAATTAAGCACTGATTTTACCTGGATAGTATAAATGGGATATTAGTTTATGATAACACTCATTACAGACAAACATATCTAAGAACTGATTTAATGAATGGATATGTTTTCTACAATAGTCACATTTTATACTTTCCATCGTATAGATATATCCGTTATGGTTTAAATAGATTTTATTATTAATTTAAGCAAGTATTTTCTAATCTAATTTTCTATATAATACGTATAGTAGAAAGCTCATTTTTTGTTGAATTGATAATCTGATTTACTGATAGTATATTTTGTTTGAACAAATTATTTAATATTGTTTTTGACATGATTGCTTGTTAATCTTAATCATGACACAAATTTGATCGATTATCAATTGAAAATTATATAATGCCAAAAAATGATAGAAACAATTAAAGGACTCAAGTGTTGCTTTTTGGTACTTAGAGTATGAAGTTTATTACAAGATCCTTAATGATTTTTGCATGTATATGTATGGCCACATTATTTCAAATAATGGTTGTATCACAAACTGCTACTGCTGTAGACACACCGCTATCAAAAATGAATACGACTAACTATGGATTTCAACTCGAATCAAACGTTACTAATGGTACTACTCCGAACGAAATAGCGTATAGGAATCCACAACATGGAATCTTCATGCTGTTCCCCTCAAACTGGACTTTCTCCACTAGTGGATTACCAGAATATACGCAGGTCGCTGGATTTTATGCGCCACTACAAAATCTTTCTGATCCAGTACCAGCTAGATTTACTATCACTGTGATGAGCTATCAACAAAACGTATCTCTCAAGGACTTCACTAATACTACACTTTCCTCACTTAATCAAACACAAGAAATTAATATATCAAGCTCAAATCCCACTACTCTTGCCGGACAACCCGGTTATCAGGTAATATTCTCAACGTTACCGAATATAGGAAATCCTATTTCTTTTGAGATAATGCATTCATGGACAGCAATAGGCAATAAGGTTTATGTTTTCCAGTATAGCGTGGAAAGCTCGAAATTTGATACTTATCTACCCACGGTTACACAAATTTTAAAATCATTAAGGATAGATGGAACGGGATAACTCTCATTTCTTTTGCAAGAACATGAGATACTCTATTTAGGTGTTACTTGAATATGGTAAACAATTGTGAGATATTTAGTAGGGCTAATTCGTCCATAATATTTGACACAATTTCTAGATGTATAATTAAACCATAATAATTAACTAACACAAATTATATAACTGATAGGTATAAGAAAGAGATGGGAGCTAATACTAAAAGGATT
>JAATVM010000131.1 GCA_014523495.1 Nitrososphaerales archaeon TH1920 | reverse complement strand
TTTTTTTTGATTGTATTGCCATAAAATGGTTAAATTTGAAAAAGATGTCATTGACAGATCATAACGCAGATGAGGAGATTTGAACTCCTGCTCGCCCGAAGGCGAATCGGCTTTCTTTCGGTCTAACTCAAGGCCGACGCATTATTGTGTTCTTAATTTTAAGAAGACCACTCTGCCACATCTGCTTGAGATTCTTGGACTGTTTCTTATTTTTATTTGTTTAAATGAACTATATAATTAAATATATTTGAGACGTTTTAATTATAAATAGCATTATTATTTCGTATGATAGTAATTGTTAGTTTAGTGAACCATAGATGATACCAATTAATAAACCACAAATTGATGAAAATGAAAGAGAAGAAATACTCAAGGTATTAGATGAAGGAATTTTAACCTCTGCTTCCAATTTAGGTGGGAAAAGGGTCCAGGATTTTGAAAAATTATTAGCTAATTTCTTGCACATCAAACATGCTGTAGCAGTAAATTCTGGCACTGCGGCTTTGCATGCCTCGATTCTTGCAGCAGGGATTAAACAAGAGGACGAAATTTTGATTCCATCATTTACTTTTGTTGCAACTGCTAATTCGGTAGCGTGTACAGGCGCTAAACCAGTCTTTGTGGATATTGAGAAAGATACCTACACAATTAATCCTCTTGATCTAAAAAACAAGGTTACCAAAAGAACTAGGGCCATAATCCCTGTTCACTTGTACGGTCACCCTGCAAAAATGGATGAAATACTAGAATTTGCAAGAAAATATTCCCTATTGGTAATTGAGGATGCTTGCCAGTCTTTAGGCTCTTCATATGATGGAAAACAGACAGGAACTCTCGGTGAAATGGGATGTTTTAGCATGTATGCATCGAAGGTCTTAACTTCCGGCGAAGGAGGTGCAATTACAACCAATAGCGATGAATTTGCAGAAAAACTTAGAATGATAAGAAATCACGGAATGGTGGGTGGATATGATACCCGAATAATTGGATTCAATATGCGATTACCAGAAATCTCTGCAGCTATTGCAAAAACACAGATGAAAAAAATTCAATCCATGTTGCACAAAAGAACGATTAATGCAAAAAGACTAAAAGAACTATTAACAGCTAAAATTGCCAACCATGATATAGTTCTTCCACAAGAAAATCCTAGAGTTAAATATAATTGGTATCTTTATACCGTAGCCTTCAATACTCTTAGGAATAGAGTAAAAAAATTATTAAATGATAATGGAATCGGAGCAACCATCTATTATGATCCTCCAGTTCATCAAACTCCGTATTATTCAAAATTTCATAATGGGGACCTTAAAATAACAGAATGGGCTTCGAGAAGTGTTCTATCATTACCCGTGCATCCATCGCTGACAGAAGATGATATAAATTTAATAGCGAATAAAGTTGAAGAAGCCATAAAATCATAACAAGATATTCAATTAATATGAATAAGTCTACAAAATTGGACCACAGAAAATTAATTCCCAATACATACTTTAATAATTAAGGTTGGCAAGATGCATTTTGATAACTTTTACACATATGGTTTATATAATATTTAGACAAAGATCAAAACGATAAACATGCCTATAGATCCGGACTTTCCAAAAAATCATGAAGTCACTGGTAAGATACAACTTGATGATGGTGAACATTTCCATTTTATGTGGGGACCAGGAAAACTACAAGAAGCTGCAGAAAACGAAGAAGTAAAGGCTGCCTATGCCGCAAGGGGTGAACAAATCGTACCTCTTGGTGTGAGCGGTACTATGGTAGCAGTTGATTGGGATTCATGTGTTGCCGATGGTGCTTGTATCGAAGCATGTCCTGTACAGGTATTCCAGTGGTATAGAACAGAACATGATGTTCCTGCTACAGAAGCAAAGAATCAGACATGGAAGGGAACAGGTAGCGACGTCAAAGAAGAACGTAAAGATTATACCGATAAGGCAGATGCAATTCGTGAACATGATTGCATTTGGTGTATGGCCTGCGTTTCAGTTTGTCCACCACAAGCTGTAAAAGTAGATCAAGCTGCACTTGAATTTCATGAAAAGGCTTCAGGTACGTTCAATGAAGCTTTGTCAAAAGGTAGTGCGCCTCCGCCACATGCACACTAGGTAATCTTTTCCTCATTTTTTCCAAAAAATATATTTTTGTTACTTTTAAATTAATATTCCATTAACCAAATTTCTAAAGACAAAAGTTGATTATTTCAGATTCATATATGGGAATTTTTATCCCTAGAGATTTTTCGTATAGAGTATTAAACTTTATAAATGGAAAATCAAATTTGCCGTTCACACAAAAAGATGAATTAGTTGCCTCTTTTTACATTTTTGGTAAAGATTACAAAGTAAATGGGGAAATGGAAATTATCAATGTAAAAGATATTGCAAGAAAAACGATGGACCAACTTGCAAGGCAGATTAGGATTTATTCAAACAATCCTATTAACATGAACCAAGAAATGTTGAGAGAAAATTTCAACAAAAGATCAATGCAGATTTTAATTGATTCAAATAATAAGAATAGCAATAAGAAAGTGAATTTTGATATAACTAAAAGAATATCAAAAGATCCAACCATTCTTACAGATTGTTACGCATGGCATCTTGCCTACTACAAACAAGATTATTTTTTCAAGTTATTTAATCCTCTTCGAGGTATTGATCTACCCGCAGATATAGTAGAACAGTTAGAAGGACGTATGCTTTTACTTGGTTTTAATGTTAAGAATTCTAAGTTATTGCCTTACGATGATCCAATTGTACCGTTCTTTTATTGGCTTAAAGAGGGGGTCAAACAATAGATATGATCTAGCATATTACCATATCGTACAGCACAGATATTCTTGAGTTATTGATAACTAATTGGTTTTTTGGTACAGATTAATCTGGAACATTTATGTAATTTTTCTTTCATGATAAAGAACATTAAAGCCTTCAATATACCCAATAGTATGCACAAATTAGATAAATCATATGAAAATCTCCTAAATAGAATTCAGGGAGATTTGGTCAATGCTTCAAAGAAAGATTCAACAAGACTGGAAATTCCTAAGCCTCAAATTATCTGGGTTGGCCAACGAACAATTTTTAGAAATTTCATGGATTTTCCTAAAGCATTAAGAAGGGAACCTGAAAAGCTGTTACTTTATCTGAATAAAGAACTTGCATCTGCAGGATATATTGCTGGTGAAAGAGTTATCTTTCTGGGTCGCAAGGAGCCCTCATCGTTTGGAGCTCTAATGGAAAGGTACGTAAGAGACTATGTTATTTGTCCTGTCTGTCAAAGTCCAGATACTAGAACAGAAAAAACGAAAAAACTTGGCTTTCTGGTATGTGAGGCATGTGGTGCAAGATCATCAGTCAAGGGAAATTATGCTTAGCATTAATTCAAATGTCTTTTACGATTGGATAATTCAAATTGATAACGCGCTGGTCAATCAAAATCTTCCCGCATTTAACCGTTCATTGATTATGCTTAGGATGTAATTTATCAACCATAATAATATACACACAATGTAGAATTGTAAAACATGTACTGATATAATTGAAAAAAACAGGTAATTTCAATATCGTGCTGAATGTAGTAATTATAGTAGCAATTTTGTCATACCCCAAATCCTTTCCCGAAGTCAATAACTTGACCAGAGAGAATAACCACAATATTTTACAAATATGTTGTACTTGGGGTGATAGATTGAATGATGGTATATTGACATTTCATGTTGAAAATAGCCAGAAGGATAACGTTATGAAAAATTCTCTTAAAGATTGGAATTCCAAGTTAGAGAATGTAAAGTTCAAAGAAGTTCAGGATCCATCCAATGCAGATGTTTTGATAACTTTTGAACATAAAGGTGAAAAAACTGTCGGTCAAACTACAAGTGTTCTGGATGATAAAGGTTTCATAAAAAAGGTCAAAATACGTCTCTCAGTAAATTTTAACGAAGAAAAGATAGATGAAGAGACTCTAAATCTTGTTTTGAAACATGAACTTGGGCATGCACTTGGATTAGGACATTCAAACTTTCATGATCTAATGAATCCCATTGTTAATTATCAAAATAAAATTATCACCAATTGCGAGATTGATGCAGTTCAGCTAGCAAATAATTGGAAATTAGTAAAAAATCTACAAGATCCCAAATTACCAAAATTACCAATTGAAAAAACCGTAGACTGTGGTTCGGAAGAAATAGAACATGACAAACTTTACTAAATAGTACAAAGCGCGATGTTAAGAAGAGATTAACAATTATACGATTTGAAGTTTAGGTTTCTGATTCGACCTAGTTTCAAGTTCTATAATTTGAATTATTTAGGTCTCATCTGTATAACAATAAGAATATTTGCTAGATGTATAAATTATATGATAATACTTGCTTAATAAGTTTAGAGAAAAATTAATTCCCATTACAACGGTAATAGGAAATAATTTCGGGTCACTTGGTTTATCGCCTACGTTTTGGAGTATGATTGGATTTGGATTTGCCATCTTATCAAGCATTTTCTTTGGTATCACCAATTTTTTGAATGAACAAGGAATCGAGTTTCCCTCACAAATATTTGCAAGTATCATGCTCTTGCTTTCAGGTTTTTTTGATATAGTGGACGGAAGTGTAGCACGCGTAACGAAGAGATCTACTACTAAAGGTGCTTTTCTAGATTCTAATTTTGACAAAATTTCTGAAGCTTTAATTTTTATAGGGATAGCAATAGGGGGATTATCAAATCCTGTTTTAGCAATGATTGCTTTATCGTCGTCTATATTAGTGAGCTATCTGAGAGCAAGATCAGAATCACTGGGTATTGAATTGAAGGGTGTAGGAATAGGAGAGAGAGCTGAAAGATTGTTAATTTTATCGATATGCGGTTTGATTCCAATTTCAGATTCAATTCAATGGGGAGTTATCATTATTATTTTAATCTCAAGTTTCTCTTTTGTTCAAAGATTTAGGTATATCTTAAAAAGGATATAGTGCTGTATTTTATCCAAGCCTTCCTGTCCTTCTACGTTCCGATTCTGATCTAACTTTTACTATTCCTCTATGCACAGCGCAAGAAACACAATAAAATTTGACATCCATCGAAGGTGCAATATATGCTCCCTGAGCTCTTAATTCCTTTGCCAAAGTGGGTTCTACTAATGTAATTCTACCAGTGACTTTTTTTGCTTTATCCCTAGGAACCATGGCCCCGCACTGACTACAATGAACTGTTCCTGAACTTCCTTTCCCGCCTTTGGTTCGTCCTCTGCTTGTCCTTTTCTTTGGCATTGTAACAATTTCTATCTCTTCTTTATTTTAAATCTTCTGAAATTACTCATGTCAACATTTATCAAAGCAATAGAATTAATGATGATATTCAACGATGAAGGCCGTCATATTGTCCAATATAGTTCTAGACGAGATTGTGTCTAAATACGGCAAGTCAATCCAAAGCTTAGGGGGACCAGCATCTTATTGTGGTATAACTGCAACAAGATTTGGTTTTGATACAACACTCTTTACTCATTTTGGAAAAGATCTTGACTCCAAACATCTTGAATATCTTAAAAAACATGGAATTTCTTTAAATGCGTGTTACAAAACCGATCTTCCAACAACCAGATTTATTTTAAAGAATTATGAAAATGATCGCGAATTATTCTTGGATTCAAAATGTAATGCTATAGATATTGAAGAAATAAAAAAAGTAAAATCTAATTGCTGGATAATAAGTCCCGTTTTTGATGAAGTATCTGTAGATGTATTGCAATATCTTACTTCAAGAAGAGAAAAAAATCAGTTTATTATGTTGGACCCACAGGGATATACAAGAGCTGCTGATCCGACCGGGAGAATATCAATATTAAAGAGCATGGATTTACCCATCAATAACGTAAATGGAATAAAACTAGATAGCCAAGAAATTTCTTGTCTTACAAAAGGTCTTCAAGGTATAGATGGGATGAAAAAAATTCATTCCAAGTACCAAATAGAATATGTAATGTACACACAGGATCAGACTATTCATCTTCTTGAAAATGAAAGACACTATTGGTTAATAGTACCTAAAGTTGATACGCCCGACTCAACCGGTTCGGGCGATATCATGGTTTCATCTTTTGCGTGCACAATTCTAAAAGAAAAAGATCCTGTATGGGCATTTTGTTTTGCAGCGGGAGCTTTAACTGCGGCACTCCAAACAAGAGAAATTGGAATTGACAAAATACCCCACAGATCAGCAATAGAAGAGAACGCTTCATATTATTACAATATAATGAATTATGAAAAGATTTAACAAACATTGCCATAAATCAGGTTTAAATTTGAGTGTCTGTTGACTTTAAATAATTAGAATGAAAGTGGCTATCTCAAGTCTAGACTCCAGGGACGATAGTCTAATAGGCAAAATTAAGAAAATTTTGGATGATGAAAATATCGATTCAGATATAATAAAAAGATCTGATAAAATGATGACTTCAAATGTTGATATTGTGATTACTGCTGGTGGAGATCGAGCAATACTTGACTATTCGCATTATGTTCAAGATTTCTCTGTCCCGGTATTGGGGATATCCGAATCTGATTCAACTGGATTTTTGGGCCAAATTGATGTCAGCGATTTAAAAAAATCTATACACAGGATAAAAAAAGGCGATTACGAAATAGATAATGTATGCCGGCTTTCAGTTAATGTTGATGGTAAAGAAGTTGAACCAGTTTTAAATGATATTTCACTGTTCCCAAGAAAAAGTGCAACTCTGATGGAATACATATTGAAAATTAATGGAAACAATCTCTGGCATGATAACAGCGATGGAGTTATCATTTCGACACCCATCGGATCCACAGCTTATGGTATGTCAGCAGGAGGACCAATGGTATTACAACGGTCACAGGTCTTTGTCATTGTTTCGGTAAATTCTATGGACAATACTCGTAGACCATTAATCGTGCCTAATACTGATAAATTGGAAATTGAAGATATACTCTGTAGGTACTTGTGCGAAGTAATCCTGGATGGAGGAAAAAGGGTAGCTGTGAGAAAAAACATAGTATGTGAAAAACATGAGTTCCCAGCAAAATTTGTGAGGCTAATTAAGGCTTCTCCCATGGATATTATCGCTAAAAAGGTAAAATTGGCAGAAGATTTACTTGATATGCCACCAAGTGCTAAATTGATTTTAAAAACACTTGAATATGAAGGTGAATTAAGTCAGAAAGATCTGAGCAAGAGAACTATGCTTCCAGAGCGGACTATAAGATTGTCATTGAGTCATCTTATCCAACGTGGATATGTTAGGAAAAAGACCTCTTTACGTGATGCCAGACAAAAAACCTATGAGTTAAACCTAAAACTCTAACCTAGACGCAGGATGATATGAAGGCTTTGAAAGCTTCTTCCGGCCTACCTGGTATACTGCTAAATTCCGAATGATACTGAACAGCAAGAAAGAACTTGTTCGATGGAATTTCAAGAATTTCTATTCTTCTTCCCCTATCGGAATGGCCTGATAATATCATGCCTTTTTCTTCTATAGTTTGTCTGTATTGCTGATTAAATTCATATCTATGCCTATGCCTTCTCTGAATTTTTTTGTTTTGGTATATCTTGTTGGCCAATGTCTTGGGTACAATTGTTATATCGTGTTTCCCTAATCTCATTGAACCACCGAGGTTCTGAGCATGTTCCTGTTCTGGCATGAATTTGACCAATGAACTGTTATCATTAGGATTAAATTCTTGGGAACTAGCATTACTTATGCCGCACTGATTTCTTGCATATTCAATTAACGATAATTGAAATCCAAAACAGATTCCCAAAAATGGTATATTTTTCATTCTTGCATAGTTAATTGAATTCATTATTCCTTCGCTTCCTCTAGCGCCAAATCCGCCTGGTACAAGTATTCCATCAAACTGGCCTAATATTTTGATGTCATCTTTATTGCCATTTTCAAATTTTTCAGAATCTATCCATTCAACATTTAATTTCTTGCCCAATTTTGCAGATGAATGTAACAATGCCTGATATACGCTTACGTAACTATCTGGTAAATTTACATATTTGCCAACAATTCCTATGTTGACGTTTCCTGAAACATTAAAGAACGAATTTGTTACTTTTTTCCATTCCATCCATTTTATGTTACGGTTTTTCAGATCAAGCTTGTCTGAGATTACGTCAATTATTCCTTGATCCTTTAATATTTCTGGAACATCATAAATTGAAAAACAATCATGACATGAAATAACACACTGCTCTCTAACGCTGGCAAACATTGAAATTTTGTGTCTTGCCTCTTTATTCAATGGTTTTTGACATCTGACTGCCAGGATGTAGGGATGAATTCCAATCCTTCGTAGTTCTTGAACACTATGTTGTGTAGGTTTAGTTTTTTGTTCACCCACCACGTCCAAAATCGGTGCTAAGGTTACATGTATGAATAAAGTTTCTGTATCACCTTCTTCTAATTCCATTTGTCTGAATGATTCTAGAAATGGCAGACTCTCTATATCACCTACCGTGCCACCACATTCAACAACTAAAACATCATAGCTTTTAGCCAGCTTCTTCAAACTATTTTTTATTACATCAGTTACATGGGGAATTATCTGGACACACTGACCGAGATATCTTCCTTCTCTCTCGGCCTTTATAACGTCAGAATATATCCTTCCAGTAGTAATATTATGCCATTTTGTCATGGGGGTATTAAGAAATCTCTCATAATTTCCCATATCCATATCGCACTCTCCTCCATCATCGGTAACAAAGACTTCTCCATGTGCGGTAGGGTTCATTGTTCCTGCATCGTAATTCACATAGGGATCAATTTTCGTACAGGTCACCCTTAACCCTGTTAGCTGTAATAATTTTGCAACCGAAGAAGCAACTATTCCTTTTCCAAGACCTGACATTACTCCGCCAGTAATAAAAATGAATTTTGGAAATTTGCTACTGGGTTTAATATATTTATACCGCACATTAGACTTTGTATTCTCACCTTTTTAATCGTTTTCAGATTATTTTGGAATTTAAGGAAATTAACGAACGATTAAAATATCAACACTGAAAATACGATGTTTCTTACATGACTAAAAACTAAATGTCAAGATTGTCCGATATAACCTACATTAGCAAAAAAACTAAGGATGGCATTCACATATTCATTATCTCTGTTAAGATGATACATTGTATTTGCCATGCGTTTCTCCTTGATCCAATTAATACTGAGTAGATCTTTTAGATTTCGTTTGATGTCTTCTCTTTTTAATCCTGTTCTTTTATGAAGAACATAAATAGTTACCATTTTATTTTCTTCAGCTAATGCTTTGATTATCTTTATTTTGCCTATCGTTCCAATACCGTTTTCAATAATGGTCTTACTATCAAAATCCATTTATTTTTTATTTATTTGTTGTTCTAATAAAGGTTCTAATTCAACTAATGATGTAATGTTCATTCCGATTTCCTTTAATGATTTCATTTCGATTATTTTTCTATCAAGAAGATCGTTCATGTAATCTTCAAATTCAAATTTCTTTATCTTATGTTCATCTGCCAATTCTAGTGCAAAGATACGAATTTCCTTTAGTTCAATGTATTGCTTTTTTCTTCTATTCTGTACTTTTACTATGGCCATCAGTGTAAGTAGATGGTTCTTTGGAAGTTCTGTTAAATCCTCAACTGTAATCGATGGTTGATTATATCCATGTACTTTACGAATTTGGTCTAGTGTGATCCGATCACTTCCGCTCGCTTCTGCAAGATTGCCTGCATATAAAAGTAGGTCCAAAGCATATCGAACATCCCCTCCTATTTGTGATGATGTTGTTATGAGTGATACCTCATCGATTATATCAGTACCAACAACATTAGGATTGAATGACTCTGAAGATCTTGTAACTAGAATATCGCTTATTTGTTCTATAGAATATGGCAGGAATCCTATTGGCAACCTTCCTAATGTACTTAATTCTGAGCTGTCAATTTTATCATGAAAATCGGTGCTTCTTGCTATGAATATGACGCCTATAACATTACAGTGTCTAGATAAATCAAATTCATTAAGGCGTGTAAAATCATATATTATGCCACTGTCTTTGTTTGATTTTAACAAGAACTCAATTTCATCCAAAATAATCAGAGTATATAATTTGTTTTCATACAAATATGAAAGGAGATATCTTAACATCTCTTCAGCGCTAAGTCCTTGTGATGGAAGTTCTGGTGCTATCTTTTCCAAAAGGAATCTATAAACTGCGTATTTATTGCCACCCTGGAGTTTTAAATTTATATAAGCAACTTTGAGTGTTAATCCTGATTTCTTAAATTCTTTCTCCAATATGTTTGAAAATTTTAATATTGTAGATGTCTTTCCAATTCCTGATCTTCCTACTATCTGGGGGGTAGAAAAGATGAATTCATCCGGTTTGATGTATGAGTCTTTAAACATTGTTTGAAGCAATGACATCTCTTTTTCCCTATGATAAAGCTCATTGGGTATGTATCTTGATGATAATTTGGACCTATCAAGGAATATCTTACTTTCTGACAATTCTCAAATAGATTGATAGCATGATCATAATATATTTATTAATTAATTACCATTTTGTGCTTTTTTCAAAATCAATTGTCTTTTACATGCCTAGACTTGATTAAAATATGTTTTTCGATTCAAAATTTACCAAATACTGAGTCAAATGTTGCAACAAATAATTTTAGTAATACAGTTAATTCACTATTTCTGTAGTTGTAGAAATTCTCATACTTAGTCTAATGTAGTTTAAGTGAACTGAGTTCCTCAGATTGTTACGTTTATGGACGTGAAAATACGGATATGAAATAAACCTAACCACTCTAACGCAAGTTAAAATCTGCTAAATTTGGTTCCAAATCCACCGAGTCAAGAATCTACGTCTGATTATTCGTCTTTTAATATTGAATAGATCTTAGCTGAGACTACTGGGGATTTGAATAGAATAGACCAGCTCTTCATAACACTTATCGCAGGTCAATCTATCGAGAAAAAGATTCAGTGACTGTGTTTTTTGCCCGCATTGGTGACAATATGTTTCAGTTACAGGTTCCATGCATTAATTCAAAATTGGCAATTTATATCTTCTTGGTAAATGTTTACTATAAAATTATAATTAATGGTTCGTCCTACCTATTTTACTGAAAAAATACTATAGAAAAGTATGCTATTGGTAGCACATTCCTAAGTGGAAATTTAGATGAGCAGGTTTATCTTTGTCATTTTAATTTGATTGGTTGCGAAAATAATTTATCTATAACCATGTAACTTGAAGCATATAACAAATGAGAGAAAATCTCGGATCAATTCCTAAATCTTTTACGCTGAAAAAAGACAGTTTTATTTGTTCTTTGCTAATAGGAACGATGTTTTTGATTCCCATATTTGTAAGCAGTGTTGACAGTAGTCATCAAATTGAATATGTTGAGGCAATTGTTTCACAATCTATAAACACTACCACCCTTTCTGAATTAATTGAGAAAGGTAACACCTTATTTAATATGTCAAAATATGAAGAAGCCGTCATATGGTATGACAAAGTCCTAACGATTGATCCTATACATGTTGACGCTTTAAACAGTAAAGGGTTGGTATTTAATAAGCTGGGCAGACATGAAGAAGCAATTACTTGGTATGATAAGGCCTTAAAGATTGATCCTAAAGATGTATACGTTTTAAACAAC
This sequence comes from Nitrososphaerales archaeon TH1920, assembly GCA_014523495.1. Lineage (GTDB taxonomy): Archaea > Thermoproteota > Nitrososphaeria > Nitrososphaerales > Nitrososphaeraceae > TA-21. The sequence continues at coordinate 874 of JAATVM010000131.1, read as the reverse complement.
AAAGGAGTTGCACTTGCTAATCTTGGTAGATTCCAAGAAGCGATTATGTTATTTGATAAAGCGATAGATATTGATCCTGATTTTGTTGATGCTCTATACAACAAAGGAGGAGCATTAGGGGAAGTAGGTAAATATGAAGAGGCTATTGTCTGGATAGATAAGGCTTTAGCTATTGACCCCTCTTTTCCACACACCCTAAACTCTAGAGAGCTGATACTCCCAAACATAGGAAAATGATCTATCATCTGGTATCACTCCCCCTTGTCTAACATCAGCTGCAAGATGTCTACATTTCTCGGTAGTATAAGCTCATGTGCTAATAAAGAATGTTAAATAAAACAAGCTCTTTTTTCACAGTATCGAAACATGTTAAATAATAATAACAGAATCCCAAGAATAAAGAAAAGACCAATTGGCATCCTAATTCCTGTAGATGAGTATGAAAGACCCCCCACTGTTTTTGAAGATGAAAATCACAGGTATGTGGCAGGTGCGAAAGGACATTACTTAAGATTGACAAAGAAGACCTGCAACATATGCGGTGGTAGTGTGGCCTTTGTTGGTATCTCCCGTGGTAACTGCTACACAACACTTGAACGGTTCTGCAAGGAACATGCTAAAACACATGGCCCCATTACACCTTTGAATCTACAATCAGTAAAATAAATAATTCAAGCAGTAGTGAAATACCGATAAGGGCCGATCCGAATAATCTTAATCTTAATCAAGAGTGGATAGAACTAATAATAAGCAAATTGAGCTATCACAGCAAACAAACTTTAATAGATTGATGAGCTATGCAAGAAAGGATGCAAAGTAGATCTGTGATTTTTGTGGTTACAGCAGTCTTACTTGGTCCATTTGTTTATGGAAC
>JAATVM010000130.1 GCA_014523495.1 Nitrososphaerales archaeon TH1920 | reverse complement strand
CCACTTGGTAACGGATATGCCCATGGGTAAACAGTTACACCGACATACACACCACCAGCTGTTGCAGCCCAACAAAGAACGAAGCCTATAATGAATATTGGACCCATTTTTTCTACACGTCGACCGATCATGTGCTCGACTTCGTCGCTACTGCGGCCACCGCTATATCCCTTTGGATAAGTCATTGTGTTTACCATCAAAGGATTCCTTTTTAAATTTTGCGTCTAACACATGTAACTCTAACCATAGATCAAAATAAAATTTTTCTTTAATTAGAAATTCCTATTAATCCCATTCGTGCCTTAAGAATATTGACATGCTAACATGCAATGAGAGAGTAAAGTCATAGCAAAGCATATATCTTTGTTTTTTCTGGTAAGGCTAGGTGTAAATTATACGTCGACCATAAAGATAGCGCTAGTTGCACTATTTGCAATAGTAATGTCCACTTCGACAATGATAGCAATTACTCAAACTGCAGAAGGACATGGTGTTCAGGCCCAGCTTCAAAGCAGATTCGTAAGAATTCAAGATGAAGCATTCTCAGCACAAACATTGAACGCAGGCGATCAATTGGTAGTGACTGGAAATCTACAAAGTCTTGTAAATAAACCACTAAGAGCATGGTTGTCATTATTTAGCGAGTCAATCAACGCTGGTAACAGATGGGAATTTATTGCAAGAGATCCTCCAGGAAATATATTTGACATTCCTCCACAAGGAACAATTCCATATTCTATTACTGCAAAAGCTCTTGAACCAGCTGTTTACCATGTTCATACACAGTTAAATGTAGAAAGTGTTGGTCCTGGTCTGGGTCCTGGTCAAACAATTCAGGTGTCTGGCCAAGCAATATTGAAACCAGTTCCATGGGGCAATGTCGCATACCAGTGTATACTGATTGGCGCTGGACTTGGAGTAACATTTGCAACAAGACCATGGCAAGTAATTTAAAAAATCCTTTTTTTTATCTTTTTTTATAGTCCTTTTACGTAGTAACTATCTGATAGGACAACTCGAATATTAGAAAATATAATATATAAAAAATAAAAAAATTATAATTTTAAATGTATCTTTAGGCCTTTGTATCTATTTCTTATTGTTACTTCAGTTACACCTGCAGCTTCTGCAACATCTTTTTGAGTTTTATTTTCACCATTCATTACACAAGCTACATACAAGGCAGCAGCAGCTAAGCCCATAGGATCTTTTCCTGCAGAAATTTTACCTTGTTCAGCTTTTTTCAATATTTCTAAAGCTTTTCTTTTAGTTTTTTCAGAAAGTCCGGACTTACTTGCTATTCGTGCTACACATTTAACAGGATCTACTACAGGCATTTTCAAGTCAAGCTCTCTAATCAATAACCTATAACATCTGGCCACATCTTTTTTCTTAATATTACTTGCATGAGCAATATCCTTCAATGTTCTCGGAGTTTCGGTGTCTCTACAGGCGGCATAAAGTGCAGCAGCTACAAGGGCAGAAATGGATCTTCCTCTTACGAGTCCCTTTTCAAGGGCTTTTCTATAGACATAGGCAGCTTTTTCGATTACAGCATCTCCGACTGCAAGTTTATCTTTTAGTCTATCCAATTCACTAAAAGCTTGCCTAAAATTGCGATCCACGGGTTCATGTACTTGACTCCGACTATCCCAAGTTCTTAATCTTTCAATAGTACTTTTCATGGATGCTGATAATGGCTTTCCGGATGCATCCTTATCAACTGGTCCAATTATTGTGGCCAGTCCCATATCATGCATTGCAAGTGATGTTGGAATACCTGCACGACTACGGTCCTCATGTTCTTCTTTTGAAAATGCCCTCCATTCTGGTCCAGTTTCTTCAATACGTTCTGTAACCACAAATCCACAATTTCCACAAAACATTTCTCCGCTTGAATTATCTGTGACCATTGGACCTTTTCCACATCTTGGACAACGGTCGCTGAACAAAGAGATATCTTTAACCAATTTTAATCACCCATAAAAATTGAGACAAGGTTTGTTTCTTATATTTATGTTTTATTCTCATATATATGCCTTATCGTAAATATTTCTAAGCTTCTAATATATATATGAAATTTTAGAACTTTTCCAAATTAGATTTTAATTATTCAGCAAGTTCTTTCTGTTTATTATAAAACTTTTAAATTTTATCAAGATCTTGGAATATTTCTTTTTCTTCTTTTAGATTTTTCTATTTTCTTACTTTCACTTCTCTGAGAGCTATATGCATGAGTTTTCCGGGATAATTTCACACCAGGAATAGAAATTGTTCAATATAAATACCATATAACATCAATTTGTTTCATAAATCATTTTAAACGATTAGCACGATAGATCATCATGAGTATAACAGATAATCACACGGATGAGGAAATTCGAAAAATTTACAATCTTAGAAACATAGCAGTTGTAGGAATGTCAAAAAATCCCGATAAGGCTGCCCACTATGTTCCTAAATATATGATAGAAAAAGGATATAACATAATACCAGTGAATCCAACGGCTAGCGAAATACTCAGTAGAAGAACTTATTCACGTGTATCTGATATACAATCTCAAGTAGAAATAATTGACATATTCAGACCTTCTGAAGATGTCTATCCAGTGATAGAAGATTCTATTAAAAAACCTGGAATTAGAGTTATCTGGTTGCAAGAAGGAATTCACAATACAGAAGCAGAAAAAATTGCCTTGGATAACAAGATTGATATTGTATTTAATAGGTGCATTATGGCAGAACATATGAGATTATTTAACGACAGATTAACGAGTAGAACTGCTTAATCAATAATATTAAATTCTTGTCAAGGATATATTTGGTGTCCGGTATATCTGTCTATGATCTTTATTGCTTTTGTTGGACATGCTTGAGCTGCCATAATGATCCTATCTAAAGTATCAGCTGTTTCTGATTCGACTCTTGCCTTTGGATTAATGTGTTTATTTTTATCAACTACAAACACCTTTGGCGCTATGGATTCACATCCACCAAATGCCAAACACAAGCTAGGTTCAATAAGAATATGAAATCTACTTCTTATAGTATCTAGAAGTAAGTTATCATTACCAACATTATTTTTGGACTCCGTGTTTGCAAATTTATGTGAATTAGTTTGTTTTAGATTTGATAAATTTTCCTCTTTCTCTTCATTATTTGAATCCTTTAGATCAAATATATTAGATGATTCCAAATCGTATTGTTTTCTTTTTCTTTTGTCAGAAAGAATTTCGAATGCTTCATTTATTCTTTTGATAGTCTCTTCTGCATGAGACGATTTGTTTCTGTCAGGGTGATATTTTTTTGCAAGCTTTCGATAGGATTTTCTTATTTCTTGAAAACTAGCATCTTCTGGAATTCCAAGAATGGCATAATAACCCCGAATATCCATCTAAATAGACTACTAGTACCTATTATTTATTCACTTTTCATAAAATTCAGAATATTTCAATAGAAATGTTATAACTTGTAAATTCTGGGAGAGAATGGATATTATTATGGTTTCTTACTGGTTACAAAAGAGTTGACAACGTCATAATAATTTTCTAAGGCCTTCTCATCATCATAGCATATTTTACATACACATAACTGTGAAACAAGTGCTCTATCGCAATTTTTCTCAAATTCACATTCAGTACACCCAGCTAATGATCCACAGATCGCACACTTTAGCTGTTTAGAATTAATTGAAACATAGGATGGGTTTGATAAATCTCTTGTATGGCATTCAACATGTTTTATAGATTTATTTGATCTTGACCATAATGCTAATTCACCCTTTGATATTTTTTTTCCACAAGTCTTACAGTTACTACTAAATTTTACAGTAAGATTGATCCAATCATTCCCTTCTGTTTGCAACACATTGAATAAAATAAATCAAAGATAATAATCTACCGAAAGATTGGATAAACTAGAATAATATTGTAATAAGGAAAAAAAACGAACAGAGTGGGTTGTCTACAAATTTTTTCAATTTTTTTCATTACAGTTTTTTTTTCATTAAGAATAGTCATTGCCATATTAAATAGATCAGTTGCTTCTTGTTCAAATGCTTGGATAAGATAACAATCCCCGTTTATTGTTACTTCTAATGAATAGTATTTTAGACCATTTAACATACGGGACAAATGGTTTGAAGCTTGTGTAATTTTCCCTCCCAAACTCAAAGTTGTCATTAAGGCATCAAGACTATTTTTGTAGTTCAATATCATTACTCACATTGTAGATCCAAAAATTCATCAATGAACCAAACAAAAGAAAAAAAATGAGAGATTGAAAAAATATTTTTCTGTGATTTTGTGGACATGAAAAATAAGTTAATGAAAATACGATATAGTTGTTGCATCATTTCTAAGAGAGGGGGAGGACGATTAACGAAAATACAACTAATATAGTCTTGCTATATCACATACCCCTTGAATAAATTAATGAAAATAGTTTTTTAAATTAATTAACTAAATGAATGCTACTCTTATTGCATCGTTTACAAACACCAAACCAGCCTGCTATTCTATTTTCCATTTTATCTTCAACAACATTTGTACCACATTCAAAACAAAAGTATCTTTTTTGCATTTGATATCATTCTATTAATCAATGCCATCATAGTATATCTTTATGATACCGTCAGCACATGATCTGAATGGACAAAAATAGTTCTATTAGAAATCATCATTCTTCTTGATACTGAATACATTTTCTACTTGATTTTGTCTAACGTAAAATAAATTCACATATCCACTTTATGAGAGTGCAATTCCATCCCATTTGAATGATTTTTAGACGGTATAGTTTTGGGTAGATTAACGTGGTTTTACAATAAATAATTTTGAATTATTTCCATCGTAGCCTAAAAGATAAGCTTGGTTTGTTGATGGATTGATGACAATATTTTCAACTATGAAATTCGTTTCAAATTTGTTGTTGATATTGTTGGTAGTGTTTACTGCTATAGCCATGCTTTTGGTGCCGTTTGAATTTTTAGACAAAATGTTGGTCATGTTTTGATCTATTATATAGAGTAATTTGTCATTTGG
>JAATVM010000129.1 GCA_014523495.1 Nitrososphaerales archaeon TH1920 | reverse complement strand
TACATATTTCGCCCTCTCCAGGTTTGCCTTTGTTAAGGAGACAATGACAAAAGTTGCTTTTTGCCTAACTGTAAATGTAAAGAATTTGAAGAATAATGCTATCATGAAAGGTTAAATATAAAGTAACATGGTGGAAATATAATTGTCTGAGAAAAATGAGGAAAATGATAGATTTTGACTAGTTGGACTTGACCGGAATATGCAAAAATCAACAATGATATTAATAGTCCTTTTAATAGTGATCGTTATATTAGGTACTGTTCTGGGATTGAGAATCTTGGAAAGGTTTGGTTCTTGAGTTAGAAGAAAATATAAAATGACAAATACTGACATGCATACATTCTTTTTTTTACAATCAGGTCTCTAAGGCTGAATTTGAAAGGCTATAATATAAAGCAAAAATAAGAGATTATGTCAGTGTTAAGGACAATAGTAATGATCAGTATTTGGTAATTTCATACAATTTTCTAGAAGGTTTTCGCCTATACTAGTGCTCGCTGTATTATTTGCACCAATGTTAGTATCATTAAATATAACAGCCGTATTGTTACCTAAAAGTTTGTCAAGTTCCCCTATAGTTTCTGTATCGTTAGGAAAAGGAGTTTGTGTTGTTGGTTGAGCAATAGCGTGTCTATTAATGTCATTGCTACCGACGTACAAAAAAACAGCCGCTAGTGACAATACAGATAACGTTATTAATACTGCTGTTCCTTTCAACGCACCTTCCATATATTGACCCCCTATTTGAATGATTTAAACTTTTCGCACAAAATTTACAATATATTTACAATAAATCTCAAAAACTTTAAATTAATTGGTCGTAGGGGATTATATAATCAAAATAAAAATTAAAAATTATTAACTTACATGCCCGCACTCCGGACATGTACCGCCTTCGCTTTCGAACTCTAACCATTGCCCACATTTAGAACAGTGAGTTATTTCCTCTATTTTATCTTGTTTCTAGGCGTTACAAATTATTTTTCTGTATCCCTATCTTTATCTGGTCTGAAATCTGTTACTAATTTAACACTTACACACCTTTTTAAAAAACTCCATTACCAGCACATATTCAGAATGCTGATTATTCTTTCTCAAAGCCTTCTTTGTGAATCCAATAATAGGATACTCTATCTGCCCCTATCCAATACGTTTCAGTACCAGCGTCAACCATTATCTCTTTCGTGGCATCTTCAAACTTCACATTATGGATGTGAAGTTCGATCTTTTCGCCTGTATCCAATCGGATCATAACTTCGCCATTCTTAGCTACGCTAGCCTTTAGTGCGTCATAACTTGCCATATGGAGAATTAATGATAAGTGGCTATTAACTTTAACGTCGAGGTGGAAATAGTGACGTTGAATGGGGTATTATCTATAATTGTGCGAGTCCATCCGTTACCAGTACTAGAGTTAGTATTACCAAAGTTCTCAACATGAATATAGGCCGAAACCAATATTGTCACCCTATCTTGAAAAAGTATTACATATACTAGTGTCTTGGATCCCACCGTATTCGGACTCACGGTTATTAATTTTCAATTTTCGTTAATGGTATTCCAGCAGCAACATTCTTCCAAACTGCAATTAGGACATTGTATAGGAGATGGGCTTATGTTACATTCTTGGGACGTGCAATTACAATCTGAACACTTGATGATCTGGCGATTAGAATCCATATACTATATTCCCTTCTTGTTGAAATGGGATTCATCCAACATAAAAATTTTTAACTAAATATAATTAGTTTTTAGTTTTTGAACACAAAAGCAGTAAAAAAATACTTATCTAATACTCAGTGCCGATTCATTTATAAAACTCTGTTCATTCTAATGCAGAAATCTATACCACGTTTAGGATAATTATGGATGATTCATAATTGAGTCTTAAAAAATGTGGGGATATACTTCCTTCTTAACTAAGACTAGTGACAAAACTTAGTTATCCATCTTTGTAACCTGGTATTTTTGTTCCCTTTGTAATAACGACCAACGAGAAAGATTTCTTTTTCTTACAAGTATTAATTCTAACGCAGGGCATGATCTAATGCAGACTGAAAATGCTGAAAAAACTTTTACTAAAAAATCTATATAACAGCTTGCAATTTACTTGAAAAAGGCAAAATTGGCTGTAGATCGGAGTTATATTGTTTATAATTTATGTTTTCAGGAGCTATAAGGCTTTGAGGATCAAATGAAACTATATAGTTATTACGTTTGGAAGTCGAGAGTAGATTCATTTAAATGTGTTACATTATTATTGGTTTGCAATGTATGAACCAAAAATACTGGCGCTAGGACTTGCTGTTGCGATATCTTTATTTTCATTGGCACACATAAATTTGGCATTTGCACAGGACGAAGAACAGACAGAAGGTTTTACCGCAATGCTTTCAGGAGGAGAAGAAGTACCTCCAGTAGAAACTACTGCTACTGGTAATGCGTCATTTACTATAGAGGGAGAAGAATCAATTGAATATAGTGTGAACGTCACTGACATGGATAAGGTTACTGCAGCACATATTCACGATGCGCCCAAGGGTGAGAATGGACAAGTCGTAGTTACCTTGTTTAAGGCCGATAGTCCGACTGGTGTAATATCAGGTGGTCTAGCCAATGGAACTATCACAGCTTCTAACTTGGAAGGGGACATGCAGGGACTCGCTGTGATCGACCTAATCAAGGCCATGGAACGTGGTGAAACTTACGTGAATGTTCACACCGAGAAAAATCCTAACGGAGAAATACGAGGACAGATTAGTACTGTAAAATAGAGCATTTATACCCCACATTTTTTGTTTGTTATTTGTTTTTTCAACGTTAATTAGAAAGGAACTAATACTGGAATTTATTCACAAGATTTCGCAAAAATTAGCTGAACTTTTGAGTATTCTGATCTGTCACTATAGTCAAAAGAAAGATTCTCATAGCTACGCCGTTATCTCTTTACGAGCTACCTTTCAAGATTGCTCATTCCCAACGTGTACGCCACTTGCCTGACTTAGTGTAGAATATTGGAATAGACGGTTTTATTTTTGATAGTTTTTCAGTGTTCAAATTATATTATTTTCTATATTATTCGTGTTAGATTGAAGCCTTAAATACTATTTTCACTTTCGGTATTTAATGAGTCATGATACTGAATTATCAGATACGATGTACGACATATTGCACGCAATGGGAAAAGACGCTGGCTTTTTGTACGATACTATAGATACATACATCAAAGATGCACAGAACGCAAACAAATCTGACTTGGTGGAGATCTGGCAAACTATCAAGAAGGACAGACT
>JAATVM010000014.1 GCA_014523495.1 Nitrososphaerales archaeon TH1920 | reverse complement strand
TCTACTTCATTATAGTTTTTCTGATACTAGGTCATAAAATCGTATCAACGACCATTCATGAATAATCTGCCAAAATTAGACATGAGCAAAAATCCACAGTCGAATATTGTTGTCAAATGCAAATATTACTTGTAAAACGAGTAACATCATAAGCGGAGGTTCAGAAAGGATATTTAAATAAATCAAATAGGATTGGATTACCGTGAAGTTTGATAAGCCAGTTGATGTAGTTGTTAAAATAATGACTACCAATAGGACTGCAGATGATGTCTTTAATTTCTTTCAAAATATCAAGAATTGGGAAAGTGGTGGTGTCCTTAGCTCAATTACTAAGGATAAAAATGACTGGTGGAGCTGTGATACTCCTGCTGGGAAGGCCAAAATAAAATGTATCCCTGACAAACATTTTAGGATACTGGATCACACCTTCATCATAGGTGATGTTAAATGGAACGTCTATGTAAGGATCTGGGCAAATAATAAAGGATCTACCGCAGTGTGGACTTTTCTGAAACCGGATGTTTTAAGCACTGAACAGTTTCAAGAACAACTAAAAGCTTTCGATCTTGAAATAGATGGTTGGAAAAGAATTTTAGCAAATAATACCAGCTAAACGCTACCCTAAGAAGAGATTATACATTTAGTGTATTGATTCCCACTAAACCCACATTCTTTAATATTCTATCTAAAAGCATATAACAAAAATAAAAAGGACTGCCTGAATATAATTGACCTACATGCCAGTAGAAATGATAAATTATCCAGTTGCAGTATACCATAAGAGAACATTTCGTCAAACATCTTTCTTTCCTTCCTATCAGATATACGTAATAAATTATGATACGACAGTCCAATAGTACTCTAAGTGGAAAATGAATTCGATGGCAGATCCTAATTGAAAGATATTACGATGAACACTTTAGAGGAGTTTGTTAGTTGGTTCTTTAGTTCTTTTCATCATATTTTTCAGGGTATGCATAACAGTACACCACTTCATAATCTACTAATGAGCCTCCTAGATCATCAAAATACTTTATACATTGCTTAGTTTCTGGATCCTCCAGTTTGTAGAAATTCCATTCCTTGTAGTTTTTAATATTATTCATTTCGCATTTCTCTGCATCTATTTTTATAGATATTTCCTCAAGCGTGTCGGACTTTTTACAATTTTTCTCCGATGGGTTATTGTCGCCATGGTTATCACCGGGTAACTTATTTTTAAAATCATAATCTTGCGCATAGACACCAGAAGTTAGTGACAGGACTAATATCGCCAGGACTGTTATACTAATATTGGTGAGCAATCTTGAACCTATACCTAAAGAAGTCTTCTTGTCCATCATTTAGCTTTAGGTATATTTAGACAGTATAAATTAATTTCCTTTTTGATAATGATTATTCATCTAATTTAAGAGGACTTACACTGCAGAACAAAAAGTAACTGAAGCCAAATCCATACAATGTTCGAATTCCATCAAACCAGATATAAAATTTTGAACATTTCACAAATAATAATGGAAATATTTCAAGGTGATAACATTGCCTAACGCAACGAAGTCATTCTTTACAGATTTGGAATCTAGAATTGCTTCTGCATTCTGTTTCACTTGTGTTGTTACCAACATACGTTATTTTATTCCTTCTTAGTTTTAGAAGAGAACACTTGTGTTTCCAAAAATATACCCCATAAACAACTATATCATGTAATAAATATAATCAAGATTTTATGATCTTAATAGTAAAAATAAATTTATCTAATCCATGCCTTTGTATTTTAATTCTTGATCTTTGTTCTCTGATAATTTATGTTCTTTAAACGATTCCATTGTATCAAATGTTTGCTCACATGCATCACATGTCAGGCTTCCGCTTTTTTTATCCACTTTATTTTCATTCTCACTATTATCTATACTCATAATAGTATATTCACAATAAGAACTATAAGGATTGATATTTTGAGTTTCTTCAGGTAAGCGGATTCGCATAAAATTCCGCACTGGTCCCATCCAACTTCACGTACACTGTATTCCTTAATCAATAATTCAAAGCGTAGAATATATCGTAATCACACTTACCTTATCTCGTCTATCTCTCATCCTCATCATCTTCTAGTAACGTAGTTTCAAAACCAACTGCTTTGTTAGGTGTGGAAGCATATATCACATAATCATGATTTTTCAGCAGACCTCTAATCCACTTTATTCTCATAGCTGTTTCTATTTTCGAAATATCGTAATAACATATTTGAGAACAATCAAATTCATTGAAATGTTGGTGGCCAGTTTTTTTCAAGTATCACACCTAACTTCATTCCTTCTCTTGTTTCTATATCTGTTACGGTTCAAGCGTTTATTCCCAATAATTGAAAGATTTAATCTGAAATGTCAGATGTTACCACTCTAAGGTAAGAAAATATGTAGGAGTCCTGAGAGCAAGGTTTAAAGGATTTAACCACAAATTGATAAATATCATCATTGTAACTATATTGACATTAGTCATTGAATCTAAAAACAGAGTTACTAAATTGTGTTAAGGATCTTTACAGATCGGGATTAAACACAGCAATGTCAGGTAATCATAGCGTAAGGTTTGAAAGAGATTGGATGTGGATCACTCCAAGTGAGGTACCACGATATAAAATGAAAATTACAGATTTGATCAAAGTTAATATAAAAACCAAAGCCATAATCGGTAAACTTAAACCAAGCAGAGAATGGTTTATGCATAGTTACGTTTAACAGAACACCGAGGCAAACGCCATAGTTCACTGTCATAGTCCATACACACTTGGAATCTCAATATCATCTAACTTTCAGGATGTAATCGAGGAAGCAAAAATCATTGTGGGTGATCCTATAATTATAGGGAATGTTCCATCAGGTTCCATCGAGTTAGCATCAAACGTTTCTAAATGTTTTGAAGATAAGAGAGTAAGGGTAGTAATAATAAAGAATCATGGGGTAGTAGCAATTGGCAAAAATCTTGATCAGGCTAGATCAATTGTTGAGTCACTTGAGGAATGGTCAAAAGTGCTGACGGTGTGTAAAATATTTGATGCAAAATATAGATGAGAATATACGTCATGAGTTTACGAGTGCGAACTTATCGTTTCAATTCTATAGGCAACCAGAATTATGAATTGCCTGCAGAACCAGATCCAACAAAATATGATACTGTTCTAATATGGTATCATGCTTTTTCAGTACTCTTGGGCAGCGCCGAACTTTCCTTATGAGAATTTATTTAATTTCTTGGCAATTAATATTCCATTACTCTATCAGGTTCATTATGTTTTACAGGTAAAGATCAATAAGTTCTATAATCGCAATTAAATGTGTTATATCATAAGATACAACAATTTATGGGAACGGTAATTCAAATTTTTTGCCATCGTCATCAGATTTTGAGTCTTTGTCCTGTTCCGTTGACTTACTGCTGTCAGAATCATCATCCTTAGTAGTCGACCCAGACCCATCACCATCAGTAGTCGACCCAGACCCATCACCATCAGTAGTCGACCCAGACCCATCACCATCAGTAGTCGACCCAGACC
>JAATVM010000128.1 GCA_014523495.1 Nitrososphaerales archaeon TH1920 | reverse complement strand
TTATTTTTTTAGTCTTTGTGTTGTTTTTGCTTTTGTTTTTGGTTTTGGCCTTGTATTAGTTTTTGCTTTCGCTTTTGCTTTCGCTTTCGGATTCTTAGCCTTTATCACTCTGGCACTTACCTTATCTTTTACCTCCACATTTTGCATCTGTTTTGCTGCTTTTTGCTTATGACCGCAAATATCGCATTCATAGTCTCTAATGCTACCAGTTTCTCTAAATTGGTCTTTTGGTTCTGTGCTAACGCGAGTCGTTACCACAGGATACAGATGACCCATTTTGCATTTAGGACATAACTCCAATCCAGACACAGAATTATTAAACGTGAGGTGGGTATTAAATATTAAAAATAAACTTTCTCAAACTGAGGAATTAGGGAGCGTGTCCAAGTTCAGAGAATGTCAAGCCCTTTAAAGGGAGGGAGCAGTTATTACTCGTCGAATAGATGATAAGATTGAATCTTCCGAAGATAAATATATACTTCAGATGAAGATGATTGGTTTATACAGAAAGATATCGAAGCAATCCTTCAATCTCCAAAAGATTGACACGCTAAAAAAGATTATAAACCGTGGGGGAGAACTCAAATCGAATAATGATTTTAAAACCCGTGCTCGAAAATTCGGAATAAATGTTGACTCAATTGACAATACAGTGAAACTGGCAGAGGATTTGAGAAATGAAATTACTTAGTAAGTAGTGCTTGAGTTAGCCTCTAGTTAGGTATAGTGTAGTATATACATAATCAAACCTGAGTTTAGTAAAGATACTATAGTAACATGGCGCTTTGAATTACTAGACAAAAACAAAACAAAAGTTATCCTAAAACATAGCGGGTTTACTGAGAATGATAAACAACAATATGATGAACATGGAGAAGGATGGACATGGTTCATAACAAGACTTGGAAATTATGTAACCAATGGTGAGCCATGACATATGGTGATTTATATCTAGTAACATCCATTTATTACACATTAAAGCAGTAGTAGAGTATAGGTAGAATGATATTAAACATGAAAGTTGAATCTAAAAAAATTCAGATCAGTTCGAGAGGAGAAGATGATATTATCAATATTACAGAACAAATATCAAATGTGATAAAGGAAAGTAACATAGGAAATGGAATTGTTGCCGTTTTTATTTCAGGATCAACTGCAGCAATAACAACCATTGAATATGAACCAGGACTCAGTCATGATTTTCCAGAAATGCTATCTCGAATCATACCAAAACATATCCAATATAAACACGACGACACTTGGCATGATGGAAATGGACACTCTCATGTGCGTGCATCATTGATAGGACCAAGTCTAATTGTTCCAATCATAGATGGCAATTTGACATTAGGAACTTGGCAACAAATAGTATTGTTAGAAATGGATACAAGACCCAGGAATCGAAATGTGATACTACAGATTATGGGTGAATAAAGATTCGATTGGCCAGCGTAGGAAAGATCCTCTAGATCAAATTGAATCCTGGCATCATTCAGGTCTCTTCATAACAGAAATTGACAATACAATCCTGATTGTAAATTCGCTCAATAATTTGTAGAATCTAATCTGAGCCTTTGATTTGGTTATTCATATCAACATAATCATGATTTGATTAGGAAAAATCCATAAAATGTTATCTGGCAAAAGAGTAAATAATTTCCTAACGCTGAAAATCAAAAATGCAAATCGACTTTTTCTTTCAAATCTATCCGTCAATGAATAAGTCTTCCATCCAATCCGTAGAAATGACTACTCAATACCTTGCCATCCGTGTTATTTATTTTGATTTGTAAGTATCCATAATCCTTATTATTTACGAATGGCCAAGCAGAATTAGAAGAGCCCTCATAATGACTTCTAGCGCCAGCACCAGAAATAAACCACTGACCGTTGCTTGACTCGGCCATAAAGTGATTGTGTCCTGTAATTTCATAAACCTGAATACTCTTTGATATGTTACTTCCAATTGCTGAAAACATTTGAACTGTTGAATTGCTTGCTGGATGGTGTGAATTCGGTGGCGTATGTGCAGGTTTATGAGCCAATAACATGACATTCTTGATTCCTTTCATCAATGTCGAATTTGTTACTAGTGACTGGCCCCATTTTGCTTGTAATTTGGTATCCCCATTTGTATTTAATCCAATCAATAGGGTCGTATCATTTGCAATTTTACGATACCAATGATCTCCACAATACTGCTGTGTTTCATTTAATATTTTTAAGTTCCCATCTTCTTCTGAATCATGATTGCCTATAACGCAAGCTATTTTGTTTGCCTTTTTGAAATCACTGTAGGTATTTATATAATTAGTTAGATCTTTCTTGTAACATAGATCTCCTAAAGAAATAAAGAGGGTAGGATTATCCTTCTTAATTTGATCATGTAGATTATTTGAACATTCTATATCACCTACAGCATCAATTACCGTTATAATTTTTGATTCATTTATATTACGAGTAAGGTTAATGGTCGAATTAACATTACTGTTATTAGTAACTTGTGATAATGCAGTAGAGATAATAACAGTAACTAAAATCAATAATATTAATGATGGATATAATATATATAGAATTTTAGACACGTTCACATCAATCTTGGTTTTTTGCTAGTAAAGGGTTGTGGTACAACCATTTAAGTGACGAAGAATAATTCATTATTATCATATATTCAATATAGTTCATTAGGATCTATAAGATCAATATTAATAATCCTAATAGGGATAGTTCATCCCTCTATAAATATGTTCAATAAAAATTCTTGCAGAATATGTGGGAGTTGTTTGACACCTTCTGCACTTTGTATAATTTGTAACGAGTTTGTTTTATGGATTTGTTTCAAATGCAATAAAATAGTAGAAGCTAAACACTCCGATTTTTACTGTACATTTTTGATGAGTAGAAGATTAGAATTAGGATTACAAGATCCAGATGGATTTGAGATGATAATTAACAGATGAATGTTACAGACTTTGAAACCTTAATTCAAATTGACGCCAAGATATGCGGATCTGAAAAGAGCAGAAAGATAGCATATTCTATTATGGATTTTCATCACTCTCTTTACATAAACAAAAAGGATATAATATTGGCACAAATACAAGCATGTGAACTACTATGCAAATACACTACTGACGAATATGATACCAACGTTCTTAAAAAAGAAACATTAGATTTAAAATTAATGCTAGATCTGATAGAATAGTATACTTTAATCTTTATGATCAAAATTAATGTCTACTGAACAATGTATTTATTAATATCGACCTAAAGAGAACTTAGCAACGGTAGTTTCTTTCTTATGAAAATTGATAATACTATTGGTACTAGCGAAGTCAGAGCTATAGTGAAAAATATCAGATTGTAAGAACCAGGAGACGGAAACGAACCAATAACATCATTCACAAATACTTGATTTGCCTCCATATAGATTCCTGCAACAGCAGCACCAACTGAACCTGCGATTAAATTGAAGAGAACAGTCATTCCAAGAGATATTCCACTAAACTTTCTTGGAGTAGATTGGAGAATAATGTCAAAGCCACCAACTTGCATTAGTGACAATCCCCCAGCAATAATAGCTAAATTTGTAGCTACTAAAACCTCACTTGAGTGATAAATAAACAGGCTAAAAAATCCTATTGCACTTACTATACTTCCAATAAGGGTTGGTTTTATGTTACCCAGTTTCGAAACTATAAAACCAGAAGATGGCGCAAATAATAGAAATACAATCATGAATGGAAGTTGGATATTTGCAGCTGTAATTACGTTCTCTCCAAATCCTAATGGTTCAGGACTCCTTACTAATACAGGTATAGTTTGAAAAACTGTAAACATGCTAAAAAAGGCTATTACCAGAATAATATTAGCAGAAAGTATCATTTTATTTGTCATCAATTGCAAATTAACCAATGGTGAATCTGATCTCTTTTCTATGATCACAAAAAGCACTAACGAAACAGCTCCTACAGCTAAAAACGCCGTGATTTGAGAATTTTCAATATTACCTGTCTGTGAATAGGAGAGAACCATCAAAAACGAGGTTATCGAAATAGCAAGGGTTATGGTACCTTTTATATCTATGGTTTTAGTATTGATGTTGATTTTATTTCTCGTCTTAGGTACTTTTGTGCCTTTATTGGCTAAATCATGAGAGATATCCGGCTCCGGTAACTGACTCTCCTCTCCAGAATTTGGAGTATCTTGGATAAATCGTCTTATGATAAACCATAACCCAATGGCAACAAATACAATTGAGAAAAATGTAGTCCGCCAGCCAAAATTCTCTATTATGTTTGCACCTAATGCCAAACCAACGACAGACCCAGCTGCAAACATTGAGCTGAATACTCCCACACCTATAGCAAGTTTCTCTTTTGGAAATTGATCCCGTATAATGCCGAATGCAATGGGAAACATAGATATACCAATTCCTTGGATTACTCTAGCAACTACTAGAAATGTAATATTAGGCGAAAGTCCGCCTAGAATAATACCAATGATGTAGATTATCATTATAGTCATTACCATTTTTTTCCTTCCGTAGATATCAGAAAGCTTTCCTCCAACTGGTGTGGCAACAGCACCAGCAATAAGATATGCCGAAAGAATCCATGAGGATGTATTATAGGAAATATTGAATTCCTCGATAATATCAGGTATAGCTGGTAGTAACATGGTTTCGCCGTACATAGTAATTAGAAGTGACGAGCCTAAAATTGCAAGAGTCATCCAAGTTTTTCTAGTAACCTTTTGATCCGAGGCAGATGAAGACGACCGCCTTGTATTGTTACCATTCTGTGGTTGCGTCATTTCAAATTCAATCCAATTTAATGTGTTCGGGTATTATACATCTTTTTAATGTATCGTAAATGAATTAAGCTAACATATTTATTATTGTTCTCAAGTCTCTTCAGCTAATTTTATTAGAGCCGATGTCCATTTTTATACTTAAATTTTCATTTTTTTATCAAGTGGAATAAATTTAGGATATTTTATTTTCATTTCTATCAGTGTATTTACGATTATCTTTGATATTACCCAATTTCGGAACCATTTCTTGTTTGCTGGAATTACGTACCAAGGAGCCTCTCTTACGCTACAATGAAAGATCGCATTTGCATATGCCGCCATATATTGTGCCCATTTTTTCCGTTTTTCATAATCTTCCTTGTTGACTTTCCATCGTTTTTCTGGATGAGACAATCTATCGATAAGTCTCTCCTTTTGCTCTTGTTTGCTTATATGCAAAAAGAACTTTAATATTTTCACCTTATTTTTTGCAAGCATTATTTCGAATTGATTAATTTGATCATATCTCTGAGACCATACAATTTTAGGTACCAACTTCTGGACACGAGCTTCTACAACATCCTCATAGTGAGAACGATTAAACACCCCTACAAACCCTCTTCGGGGTACTACTTTATGGATCCTCCATAAAAAATCATGTGCTAGTTCTTCAGTTGTCGGTATCTTGAATGATTGGACACTACAAGAAACTGGATTAAAAGCACTTATCACATGCCTTATCGTTCCGTCCTTGCCAGACGCGTCCATGCCTTGGAGAACAATAAGAAGCGACTTTTCATTTTCAATGTAGAGCTTGTATTGTAGCTTTGACATTATCGACTTTAGCTTTGGTAGTTCATCATCAAGTTCCTTTTGACTTCTACCAAATGTATTGCCAGGGTCAAAACTAGAAAAATTCAAGCCGCTAGTAGGACGAATCAGCAACTCCCCGATCTCTTTCAATATTTATTCTCCAACGTCGAGCCTCATAATAAGAGTATC
>JAATVM010000127.1 GCA_014523495.1 Nitrososphaerales archaeon TH1920 | reverse complement strand
ATATTTGAGCATTAAACTTTATCAATGCTAACAACTTTGATTCCGAATATTTTTAAATAAGAAAATACCAAACTATGGAATTGCTCTTATGGCTCGTTTGATAGATATTAGTTATGGAACCTAGCAGCTCTTTGTTTGTAATTATGACAATAAAATTCCTAAATAATCTGTATCTCTTGGAACTAATATATTAGAATAATATTATATGATTAGAAATTTAACTAAAGTTCCTTTAACAGGATGTGCTAAAAATTAGGGCACTTTTAATTATGAGTTGGATTTATATTGAATTTGAAATAATTATGTCTCAAAAGAAATATTTTAGGCCTATTTTAAAAATAATTTGATTTAGAATGAAAGCAGTGGTAGTTCCAGAAGTTCATGCCAAATGGCAATTAAGAGACGTACCGATTCCTAAACCCGCACCGGATCAGGTCCTTATCAAGATGCATGCAAGTGGCATTTGTTATACTGATGTACATATGACAAATGGCATTCTTCCAGCTAGTTTTCCTAATACAATTGGTCACGAACCAGTTGGAGAAATAGTCGAGTTAGGTCAAAATGTGACAACCAGAAAAATAGGAGATAGAGTTGGAGTTCCTTGGGTACAACATACATGTGGTAGATGCGAATGGTGCCAAAGAGGAAAATCATTGTTTTGTTTAGAACAAATCGGTACGGGTGTCAACATTGGTGGGGGTCATGCTGAATATATGGTTGCATATGCAGACGCTACCCAACTTTTACCTGAAAACTTACAATACGAACAGGCAGCACCAATATTCTGTGCAGGATACACAGTGTATAGCGGTTTAAGAATTGCCGAACCAAAACCACATGAGCGTGTGGCTGTTGTTGGTGTAGGAGGTTTAGGCCATCTTGCAATTCAATATGCTAAAGTCTGTGGTTTTGAAACAATTGCAATAACCCATTCAAAAGACAAAGAAGAATTAGCGCACAAACTTGGTGCAGATGTTGTAGTATCTGATGGAAAAGGTCTAAAGAAATCCGGAGGCGCAGATGTGATCTTGGCTACTAGTAACTCATACAAGGCAACGGGTGATACTTTAAAGGGTTTAAGACCTGATGGAAGACTTGTTTTAATGGGAATATCAGATGAGCCTCTAATTGTGACAGGTCATTTGTTGATGACTCGGGGGCGTATTATAGGATCACTGCAGAATGATAGAGAATATCTTTATGAAGCACTGGATTATGTGGCTAAAGGTAAAGTTCATGTCATGATAGAAACTTTTCCATTGGATGAAATGAATACTGCTTATGATAAGGTAGCAAAGGGCGAATTAAGATTTAGAGCCGTACTTAAAATTCAATAAGAATTAAGAAATCATTTGTTCCTTTATTAGGATTTTTATTTTGTGTTCGATAGTAGAAATGTTTCCAAATAATAGTCGATGCTAAGTTTTGAAACGCATAGGTATTGCAGGATTGCCAAATTCGTTAGGGGAGCATGCAGAGTATATCTTTATTGTCTGACCATGTTTTACCTGAAAGTCACCCAATAAATTTATTATACTTTTATACTTGTCATCCAATGTCATTAGGGACTCAGCTAGTGGTCCCGCTATCAATATGTGTCCTCCATCTCCAACATCCATAACACGTCTTGCAAAAATAATACCTGGTCCCCATATATTCTGGTTAGAATTTACATCGTTTACTATAAAGACAGATCCAGAGGCAAGACCAATTCGAACATCAAGAAAGGATCCATCTTCTTTATTGGTATGTAAATTATATTTTTTTAAAGCTTGATGCAAATCAATTCCTAGCTGAAGTGGAGATTCGGGGCTTAACATAAAACCAATAGCCATACCATCTCCAGTTGGAAGCACTCTCTTGTCAGAAGCCTTCTTAAATGTCTCACAATGACCAATCATGTCATTTAATACTTCTATTTTCTCAATCTGCCTTCTCACTGAAAGGGCGGGATCAGATAGACCAACAACATCCACAAAGAAAAATGAAGCCTCAATAACTCCTGAAGGACCCACATCAGATACGCGAGCTTGACCAAATGCTCCAGCAAGCTTCATGTAAATATTAACATGATTATGATGGAAGGGCATATCGAGGTAGTACTCGGGCTCTTCTAAAATTGGTGCTTTACATAGACCGCAAATAGATAATTTTGATTTCAGACCTGATTCCGTTTCAAATTTCAATTTCCCATCTTGTTCGATGCTAAATACAGTTGAAGATGATTTGTTACCTGTACCTTTCATTGATATTAATTTTAATTTGCGTTTTACCTTGTCTGGATCTTCTTGAATTTCAATCTCAAGTACAATATCAAAAATTGAGCTTAATTTATTCAAAACAGAATCATT
>JAATVM010000126.1 GCA_014523495.1 Nitrososphaerales archaeon TH1920 | reverse complement strand
GACTTATGTCAATATTCATACGGTGCCGTTTCCCACCGGAGAAATCAGAGGACAGATATATATTGCAAATGCGAGTCCAACAATGTTGTCACCGCAATGAAATATATGGAAGATTTCATGCGTCTGTCAGTTGATACAATTTTAATCGAAGGGTAGTAACTTTCATACAATTTTTGTCAAAGTAGAAATCCACTATTAATTTCTCAGCAACAAGTGAATATGAACCTGCATGGCGATGCTGCATATTAGCCGAGTAAGGATACTTACATCCTTATGGGAATCTAGCATGCAGGACGACGAAAAACCTCAGGTTTTTAAATTTATAATGTTTTAATTAATTGAAGCAAAAGTTGACATTCACGTCATATAGAGGTCTAGTCCTATAAGCCAGTTCACTAGTTAACGGGTTCGGTGGGAACCATGTGGAATTTCACACTAGTCCAGGTAAAACCAGCAACATTGTCGGATGGCTCGAATGAGGGACAAAACTAACACAATTTCCTGCCTACTTTTATATCACATATCTTTGCTTTCTAACCAATTACCTATTTGAGTAAATGTCATCCTATGGTAATCGTTCAAGTGTATAAGTAAAGAAATTAAACTGTAGTAATAATAATACGGTCTTTTACAAAAACACTTAAGATTTTCTTTGGGATTAGCATGCACAGTGAAATCTTCCATCATTTCTAAAATTGCGTACGGAATTGACTCTGTAGGATTTGTATTATTGTCATTCTGAGTTTTCTTTGAGCCTACTGCCATATCATACCCTAAATACTTTGATAGTACCGAAACTGCACAATATTTTTCTCCATTGGCGTCATAGAAGTATCCAAACGTTTGAGGAGTATCATTTACTTTCTCCTTGAAAATTGTGCTAAGCTTCAGCTCGATTTGTTGTTGGTTATTCCTCATATTTTTTGGTATCGTCATACAACCTCCCTTCATTTGTATATATCCGTATATGAGATCAGACTAAAGGTTTAAAAGATTTATTTCAAAAATAAGGTAATCGAATCATACGCGTGCTTAAACGTAATATGTCTTAGCGAAGGATAGAAACAGAAATAACAACAATACTGCCTATTCAATCTAAATATGCAAATAGGATTGAGACTTCCACAGACTGGTATAAATCAGGCTACAACAAAAATATTGGAAAAAGGAAAGTAATTGGGATTATTGTCATTATAGAGTCCAATTACGAAAATAATCTCTGTCACGACTGAAACGATGAAGCCTATTGAAGGCATCAAGAAAACAACAGGGTTTCCATAAAGGACGTGTATGGCCTGCCCAAATACATTATAACCGTAAATCATAATTATTAATATTCTAAAAATAACACATATCCTTTATGTTAAGTAATGAAGAGATAGAAAAGAGCATTATTGAAGAACTAGATGACAAATGGGAATTAAAAGATGGAAAGCTTGTTAAATCATTTGAATTCTCCAGCTTTAGGAATGCCATTTATTTTGTAAATGAAGTTGCAAAAGTTGCAGAAACGCTTGATCATCATCCTATTATTACAATTAACTGGAGGACTGTTAGACTTTCTTTAAAGTCATTTGATGTTGATGCTATTACTAAAAGAGATATTGCTCTTGCCAAAGGGATTAAGCAACTAGAAAGCAAGAAATCATAACTTCTGAGATCCTCTAACCCTTCCCTAAGATGATAAGAAGGTGGTAGTTGAAAAAACTGAATGTGTTCATTGGTAGGAGAAACTACTGATAGAAAGAAACGACCCAAGTTAAAAGGAAGTAACGATAAAGGGAAATGTTTCGACCTATATTGAAAGTTGCCACCAATGGAACCATCGATAGGTAATGATAGGTTAAAAGATAAATGACATGCGATTTTCTATTTCATCCTAGGACAGTTGCAATATTTTATAATATTTAGAATAAATAAATTAAAAACATGTAAATTTTATATCGGGTTCGGTGGAACTGATAACGCTAGAATTTACGATTTTTGAACACTATGAAAAACTTTAGAGTCAAGCACAAGTTCATTATACAACTACTTGATATCGAGGGGTGTTATTCTCTATTGGACCTTTAATTCCTTGACTTCGAAAGGCGGTAGATTCATGTCCAGATACTCTTTTAATCTAAACTCAATATCTTTGGCTGTCAGATCCTCCATGCTGGGCGAACCTATATCAAAGGATATTTGGTTAGGATCTGCTTTAACATTCGTTATAACAAAATCTGCATATTGATTTGTAATTTCGTTGACCCAGTAATTGACTTCATCTGTCCCTTTTGCATTTGAAACTTTAAGCTCGACTTTTACAGGCTTAAACTTAGATGCGCCATCCAAATAATCCTTGCTACCTTCGTCTATATTATATCCTGCATTCGACAAGACTTATCTTGTATTATATACAATTCATCATTAATAAGTAGTTTGATTAATAAATTAATCTTTTATTATTTTATTTTCGACAAGCTCCATTTAGCTCCTTGCTGCATAGAGTCTAGGCTTAATTATGATTTATATTTAATATCCTTACTCCTATTAGTAATAATTATGAAAGCAAAGTGTGGTCATGTGACAGAAAAATCATACGCTGATGCACACGGTGGATTATGTAGAAAGTGTCATTCCAATTTTTCATTTATTCTAGAATTGGAACAAAAATATGGTGAAGATGCACTGGTAGAATACTGGTATGCCAGGATACTCACCTATCCTTCAGAAACTAAGGAAGAGATAGTCTGCTTCATAAATCATTTGATAGAGTTCTATCAACAGAAATTGACTGACGTTCCTTCAAAGACAAATTATATCAAAAAAATGTTGTACATGTTGCGCTCTATACAAGAACCATTTGACATACAAACATTAAGATGATTTTATTTAGTACAGAATACTGTGATAATTTTGGATTATTTTTGACATAATTTTCAGCCCAAAATGATTGTAATTTATTTTATTTTTTTGAACTGCTCTACTAATTTTTCTACTTTGGTCAGGACATCAGCTGACGGTTTCTCAATGTTTTCACTTAACATCCAGTATTTACCATTATGATAAATTAGTGGTTTTACGTTCTCATCTGCAGATATTTCAAGCACTTCTCCAACAAACATGATGTGGTCTCCAATTTCTTCATATCTTTGAAGTTTACATTCAGCATTCATTGCACAGCCACTTACCATTGGTGTCTTTATTTTGTTACCATTGTAAAACTTGACATCCATTCCTTTCAAGACAGCAATTTTATCTACATGTCGACCAGAATAACGGCCACATATACTAGACACTACGTTTTGTTCTTCACCCGCCAAATTGATTCCAAATTCCTTTGACTCGATAATATTATGTGCAGTTGCATCCTGTCCCCGAACGTTTACTGCAATGAGACTTGGAGAATAAGATATATGATGAGTCCATTCTGCTGCCATCACATCTGGACCGTAAGGACCATCGCTTGTGATCAATCCTACATTTGTAATAAATTGTCTCGTACGTCTGTCATTCCATTGTAGATGCATGCATACTTTGCGTTCAATTAGTATTTATCAATAAGGTACACTACATTATTTTAAATCCATAAAATCAAAATAGTCATGCCCAAATATCTTGGACCGTCGGGATTAGTTCCCTTCATCTAGTAGGGTTCTACTTACTATTATTTGGCTTTTGAATATGGACATAAAATGATTCTTGTGTGTTTAAACTACTGCTATACTTGGATGTCAATCTTGCTTAAGATAGTCAATTTTTAATTAATTCCCCTTGCTAGACAAATGTCACAATACTTTTCCACAAGCGTAGCATCAATCATATCATAACTTGCTATTTGAGTTGCTATATCACCACACATAGAACAATAACCGCCTGCTTTCTCAACCATAAACCTTTTTTTTGCATCTTGAGATGTTCTAGGGTTTGAAATAAAGTCTCGAAAATCTTTGAGTTGCTCCTTAGATCTGTTCACTGGCCGCACTATTGGGGTTGGTCTAGGTTTATTACTACGAGGATTATTTCCGTAAAAAAACTTATGCATGTTTATGATACACGCTAATCGTATATCTATCTATTTGTTTAGTGTCACAGACATTTATTTGGTCCTAATGTAGTTTTTCTAATATTTGGAAACAAAAAATTAATTCTGAATGTTT
>JAATVM010000125.1 GCA_014523495.1 Nitrososphaerales archaeon TH1920 | reverse complement strand
TGTATTTACAATTGGTGATGATGGAAAATTAGCTGAGCATAAAGCCATTCGTGATGATTTGGCATTGATGTACCAACTCGGAGTTGTTAAAGGAACTGCTCCCCAATATGATAACTTCCTAAAGGAAAGGAAAGGAGTGACATAATGATGAATCCCCGAAATGGATCAAACTAGAGTGCGTGAAACCTGCGATAAATTAAAACAATCAGGCAGGCCAAAATCTTTGGTGAAACTCCTTGATCTAGTCTTTTAGCAAAGTATGGGAAAACCGGTGGGCTACTGCACAACCGATTTTATTTTCTCTTCATCCACATACTTTAAGCATGGACATGCATCAGACTTTGAGATATGATTTACACATCGTCTTTGATGATGCATGTCCATCCAATGCCACTTTATATCGTGGCCACAAATGCACGTTGACATAATTCTTTCCTCATTTAATAATATAGTTTTAGAGACTTATGTAATTTTCGGAACCTTGTTAATCCTGTTAGTCCTAGAACTTTCGAGCTCGGTTGGATTCGCCAGATCATGGAATATAGTAGGAGAACTAGTTTCACATTTGAGATTCCACAGAATTAACCAGAAGGGTGCAAGTTAAACTCTTATACATCAATTGGAATAAAGATATGCATGTCGTATGATACAAGAAATCTGCTGAACAGGTTTTTAAATCTCAAGAGATTGAATTCATCAATAGATTATATGCCATCGATAGTTGATCCTTTCGATCTTTTTCCTCCAAACCCGTATCGAAAAAATAGAAATAAATTGACATCAGGCTATATGATTAATAAAATTTCGGATCTCCCAAACACCTCAGATATGGCAACTGAATTAATGGATGATTTACGTATGCGTCAGGAAGAATTGTTTAAAAGAATAAGAAGGCACCCGTCTAAACTTGATGATGCATAGTTCCTGATATCTAATTAAATAATAATATCCTTGAGATAACCTACGTTTCTATCAAAGTTAGATGGTCGAGTTTTATGCCAATTCAGTCATTTCATGTAACATTGATTTATTGGATGAATTTCGTACAGAAGTTTGAATTATTTTTGCAGTTTCAAAATCACATTCCAATACAAAAGCCAGATCATCAACCTTCATGCTCAGAATTTGTTTTTTGTCAAGCGAATGTTTCAATATTAAATCCTTTAGCACATCGGGGATAGCTAATGATTTTATACCGTGTCTAAATATCATGAATAATAATAGTATCTATCTTATATAAGATTTCTCTAATGAAACATTGTAGTCAAATGAGTTGTGTATTTTTTTAGTCTTGGTGTGGATTCTAGAGAATAGTTGGGACATTCATATTCCACCTCATTAGAACCTCATTAGAACAAATATAATATCTATATTTTGGATGAACGGTGCTTTATATCCGGGTGTGAATTATCGTTTAAAAGACTCGATTGATTCGATACTTTCTCATAAGATTATTTTTCTAATAGTAAATTTATGGGTTCAATTGTGTACCTAAAGGTCTAGATTTTAGGTACTAAATAATTTATTGGAAGTCGCTTTCGTTTGCTTGTTCACTTTTTTTGTAATAGTTGGTTCAGATTCACCTAGTCATAATAAACATGTGAGAAATTAATGATGACCTAAAGATTATGATGATTTAATTCCTTTATCTTAATTTTAAATTCACATGATATCTACTTATAATATGCCGCTTACAATTTCATGACGAGATCAAGGCCTATTGTTGATACAGAATTTCATTAACTTCTATAATCGCTACGAAAATCTAAATCTAAAAATAACCTTTGGTTTGATTTCCCTGCAAATACTTCATTTATATTGGCTCACCACAGACGTTGTACTCCAGAAGATATTTGGACAGAGTTTCTTCTTGGTGCCTAAAAGTCTCTTACCAATCTTTATAGTAATAGACTATATCGAAATTCCTGCGCTAATATCTGGAATAATTTTTTATACCTACAGTATTCGTAAGAGCAAGTCTACTGCCAAAAGGAATTATCTGTTTTTAGGGCTGCTCGGAGTACAAGTTATCCACATTTTCTGGATTACTGATGAAGTTGTATACATCAGTCTCTTCAATACAAGTTTTGTAGTAATTCCTTATCTCGTATCATGGGTTGCCATACTCATAGATTACCTCGAGCTACCAGTTATGGCCGACCTGTTTTACAAGATCGTTAGAAAGAAAAGAAGATAGTTAACAGAATACTTCTGGTCCATTTAGTAAGCTATTTCTTCAAATGTTGGTTCAGTATATCAAACGTTTCAAACATCTCTTCAACAGTCGAAATATAATTATGAAAAAGTTCGGTACTTGAAGTATCATAAGTTGTTTTATATTTTCTATTGAATGCAAGAATGTCAATTTCCATTTTCTTGAATTTGTCATTATTTGCACCTGGTTCAGTTTAGACAGTTTTTTGAGCATTGCGGCCTGCAATGGAAATGGTTTCAGATGTTTCGATGAAACCCATCCTTTCCATGGTAATATAACGTTCTTCATTCAGCGTAATGCTCTCCAATGACTTGCCTAATAGTGAGAAATATCGTCCAATTCAATTCCTACGATACTGTTGAAACCTTCATCATTATTTGGTTGAAGTTCAACTATGAAATTTATAGTCCCAGTAGCATCATCTAAGGTTTTTTCTTCTATATTCCAATCTGAGGGATACTTAATTGAGACACCACAGTTCTCGTTAATATACGTCATATCGAGCATTTGCCCATAGGATTTAATATTATTCTCATTTGGAGTAACAGCGAGCAAGAATAAAAATAGAAATGAAAGAATTGGAGCTATAGCCTTGTTGGATTGCAATTGTTCATTGAATTAAACTTGTATTATTTAAGCTCAAGTCTCTACAATCTTGATTTGAGCTAAAACTATTTCTGAGTTTTGCATAAAATTTAACGTCATTCATCTGCTAATATGCTATCCGCAAAGTCAGAATCTTCTTTCAAGGATGGGATTTTGAAAAATGGTTCAATAAGCGATGTAGACCTCCATCAGGCCCTCTAACCTGACCCTCAACTGTAACCATTGTATCTATGTCAATAGATCCAATGCCATCTTTAGATCAGATATTTCTGCTTCAATTACTTCCCTATCGAGTTCATCTCTCGCATAATTCCTCAACCTTTCGCAAGCATGTATCTCTGATATTATGATATCCTTCTTATCTTTGGATAGGCTGTGGAAAGATTCAACGAATGAATAGATGACTTTTCTACCATTTTCTTTGGATCCACAAGTTTTAGCCGTAATTTCATAAGGAGCTTCAGATTCTGTTATATTCACTTCGATACTCCCCCACTTATCTCATAGTTTTGGATTCTAAAATCTTGTAATTTTCTTGATTCGTATATGATATGAGTATTCTGTTTAGTAATGATCACAAGTAATATCCGAAGGTGGTTTATAATAAGCTATATCCCAAGAAATATCTAATTCATCATCCTATCTTCGAGATCAATTAAATTTAATTTAAAATACCTAAGAAATGCTTAGCATATTGCTATCATTTTCAGATATTTTAAGTGTTTACAGCTATGAATTCCTTTGATTAGACAAAAACCTGAGTTATTGGTAATAATCATGCGCGTCGGGTCATGCGATGGTATGGGGTTTATCTATCACAAGTGTTGTTGCAATATCTATATATCCTATCCAATTCATATGCGTTCCCATGTTTGTACAGTTACTACAATAAAATAATATGTTCATAGATAAAAGTTAAGATTTATAAGAGGCAATCCCACAATTAGGAACGATAGGATCTGGTAATTATTGACAATTAAACCCTCTCATGGAATGGAGATGTTTTCGTTATTAATCATTGCCTTATTTTTCCCATTTACCTATAGCTGGAGTTCTACTATCGAGGAAAGTTATGAATTCTCAAATAAAATAGCCACTTTTTCTGAACCTAGTCTACAAGACTTTCGTTCATCCTTAGGGCTCCTCGTGAATCAGTCACAGTACTTGACTAAATCATATCATGATGAAATTGGAAAGTGGAATTCTGGTAAATACGATAATTATACCTTAATTTCAATTACAGATTCATTTTTACCAAAATTTGAGAATCTTATCAATAGTGCAAAAAATATGGCCTACCCCAGAGAATACAAGAATATTTCTGAGGCTTTAGTAAATTCATTGGAATCTGAG
>JAATVM010000124.1 GCA_014523495.1 Nitrososphaerales archaeon TH1920 | reverse complement strand
ATTAGATTTGCTGCGTTATAACCTGCAAAACATGGTGGATAGCTCTCAAGAAACAAACGAAATCCCTGATGAAATAAAAGATATGGTAGCAAATTATTACCTCTCAGGAATTCCTGAATAGTTGATTGCGATCTATACTGGTCTTGAAGTTCTTGATGTAATCTCAATTTTAAAAAATGAGGGCTTATATGAAAATGTTCTTAATAGAAGCTGAAACCAGACGAGCCGGCATTTTATGAAATCTGCGAGGTATTATGCTAGGGAAGGTATGCTAAGCTCTTAGACAGACGTTGCGTATTGGCTTCTGATAAGTAAAATGAATAAATAGTTATTTATCTTCAAAAAATATAAGCTTGGAACCTAACTGTGGGACAAGGACAGAGCGTTACTGCTTACAAGAAGCTTTCCCAATACGGTAAGCTTTGCTGATATTTTACCCCTATCTCCTTTCTCTACATCGACTAGTCCTAAATCTGCTAGTCCTTTTGAATCTTTTGCTCCCTGCACATGATAGCTCAAGAGAGGTTTGCCATATCCTGAAAGTTGTTCTAGCTGCTCTAGACTTTCTATAGAGCCACCACCATTTTCAATGGCCTTTAGAATCTTTATTTTTGCATCAGATATCATTTCATTGTAACTTAGTTTTAGAACTGGCATTAGTAATGGAGTCTTATGAGTCGAATCCATTCCAAAAGCCTTTATTCCATTAATGAACGCGGAGGACAGGGCTGCACAGCCTATAAGCTTATCCCCTGAACTGACATTCATCAACACTTGTTGAAATTCCTTACCATGAAGATTGAGGGTTTCATTGACTCTTTCCATAGTGTCTCTGATAACATTTTCTTTTGATACAAGAGTGATGTTGATTGATATTCCCAATATGCTCCGAATCTTGTTGCAAAATTCATCTGCTTTATTTTTGTCAGAATCAAAACATATCAATACCAATTTATCGATGGGAAAACTTCTAATTCCAAGAGCCACTCCGTCTTGATCATTTGAACCAAAAGTGGCAATTTGAAGAGTTTTCATCTGAGGCATATATCTGATGCGACCCAGTTGGTAATAAGATAATCCTCTAACCGTTAAAGTTCAGGTGTAACATTTCAAGAAAAAAGGATGTGTTAGTAGTCATGGCTAACTACTATAATAGACCTTATTTTCATGATCGAAGACAGTAGATTGGTCAAAGAATGGACAGTTCACCACATGCTTTCCTTCCATTGCTGGAGTAATTGTTAACATCCCACTTTTTTGCATTGCAACTAAATCGTCAACTGTTTCAAGAATCCTTGCTTTTGACGGATCTTTCCATTCATTAAAAGATATCTTCCACATAGGACTATAGTTCTTGTCGGTTGGATTAGCCGCTCCTATCCCAGCTTGGAATCCCATTGGACCGGTACCATTAATGCCATTCATGAACTGGAATAGATCAACCGCCACTGGAGTTGATGCAAGTTTTTCATCAAAAGGTACTGAAGATACACCCATCATAGCGGCAGGCATTTCCGGAGTGGCATCAGTTACTATATAATAAATGCTCTTGCCATCTGGTCCCCATCCTCTATGAGCTACCATGGTTACTACCATCTTTTCCGTGTCGATATTCAAGACCTGTGCCGGACCATAAGGAGTGTCATCATTGATTTTCTTGTCCTCTCTTACCTTCAATGAGCCACCTTCCCATTGAACTGCAGGATGATTGGCAATAATTCCAGTTTTATTAATTGAAATCGTTCCGTTCTTCTCGGTGTCCGTGATTTCTTGTACTGATTTTACTTCCTTGGCTGCGGATGCGTCCTTCCAAGTAACCATGTTGACTTGGGTTAGCGGACTATATGCTTCATCGCCTGGCTTTGCATTCAGAACCGGGGGCTGAAAACCATTTGGTCCTTTTCCAGAAACACCATTTGTGAAAACGTATACTTGTCCGTGAGCTGCTTCAGGTGTCTGAGACAATAATGGGGCTACATTGACCGTAAAATTGGTCATTTCAGTTAATTGATCGGCACTCTTTTTATCTGATACATCAGTACCAATGAAGAAAATATCATTTCCGTTCTCATATCCCTTTATCAATGGAATGTCAATTGGCACGCTTGCTCTAGATAACTTTAAGACTGAACCCAGGGCAGCTTCTTGTGCAAACGCTTGACTTAGCGTTACTGTCAATGCTGACGTAATGATCATCGCAACAACAATTGTTATGTGTGTTATTGTTGAAGGCTTGTTTAGTTTGTTCTTTCCATTATAGTTACTTGCCATAGCCACAAAGAACTAGGACAACTATAAAGGTGAATCCTTTAATACTCATAAAAGCTGTTTAACTGTTCAAGATCAATTGCAATTGAAAGAAACTATCCTTCGATAATAGCTCGATCATTACAACCATCGGTGACAACTAGTGTTCAAAGTAATACCAACGAGTATTGTAATCTAGGTTTAAATCACCCTTCTGAAGAACTGCCGAATATCTCCACCGAAAGAGTTTATTGCGATTACACCACCCGAGATTAATACTCCGATTCCAAATGCGATAAAGAATTCTGTTCCAAACAAATTATTATTACTAGTCGTGATTTAATTCTTCTAACTTTTTACCATTGTCCGTAACCACTATAAAAAATCTCTGACCATTCTAGATAGTAAGCACTATAAGATCTCATTTCTCAGTAATTTCTCAGTAATTTCTCAGTGATTCAGATCTCTCGAACTAGTAAGTAACTAACTATCATTGTTGTGCTCTTTGAAATGCCGAGATTTCATGTAAAATTCTATTCAGCCTTCTTTTCTGTCTGATGCTCTTGATTGCTTTCATTATCAGAGGACTGACAGCCATGCCCAAACCCATTCCTAAAATCAAATCAATCATAGAATCAATTAGCATATTGTATCGTATCTAAAACAGGTAGGTAAATGTTTTGGTACATTTCACCTGCTTGTCATTTGTCAATGTTAATCTTATAGCAATGAAGCTGAGAATTGCTAACTAGGGTAATATTATATCCATCTAGTCACCTATTCATTACGTTAAGTTTTGTGCCAACTCAAAATAGGAACAATTCTAAGCGTTAAGTCATTATTCTTAGGATTTAAAAAACATAATCGAGAATTTCTTTCCAAATAATACTAGATCTGGATATGTCAGTTTCCAGTAAGGTAAACCGAAACGTGGATTCAAAAATAGGGGCAATAATTTCTGATATAATGCGTATAGAGAGAACCGAAGACGTACACTTCCTTTTTGATGATGCAGATTTTTCTATTTCTACTATTAAACATCTAATTAAAGAGGGAGAAAATGATGCTGAGAATGTATTGACGGGAAAAGATTGTCTCTCGTACTCATGTGTATGGAGTTCAAACAGAAACTTTAACTCTTCAATCAAAACTCTAACATTTGCAGGCAAGGCTTATTTGCTTACATCCTTAGATATACTTCATGGAAGATAAAAAGGAAGAGGAAGCTCCAAAGTGGATGAATTTCATATGCCCATCCTGTGCTGTCGCATATGGAATATCTGCTCTAATTAGTGCCATTAAGAAACGAAAGAAGTCTCAATGTGTGACTCAGCCCTGAGTATTTCTTATAAACTTCATATTTTCTAGAGTGAGTTAAGTGGCGTACATCATAGATATAGCAAAAAATAAGAATGATATTTACGTAAAACGCATTATCTTCTTATTGATGTATTATTAAGACAATTGGGTACATTTTTGGCTATCTTTTCTACTTGCTTCTTTAGCTCATCTTCAGGAATAAATCCTACAATTTCACCTACTTCTTTTCCTTCACAAAAGAATTTTATGACTGGTATTCCTTGTATTCCATACTTTGAGGCTAGCTCTGCTTCTTCTTGTACGTTGACTTTCACGAATTTGATGTCTTGATAGTCTTCAGCCACTGATTCAAAAATTGGCTTTAGCCGTACGCAATATGGACACCATTCTGCCCAAAAGTCTGCTGCCACAAGTTTTTTGTCCGATATCAACGAATCCCATTCTGATGTTTTTAAATCCACTGACATATTTGATGTTAATAATATCTCACTTAAAACAAATTCCTTTAATCATCAAAGATGTTATTGAATTGTTAAACCTATTAAAGTTGGATGAAATAATTATACATTAGTAAGTTTTAAGTGGTTACCAATTATCTAAACGTAGTTACTAAACAGGAACATTAGTGTCAATAAAGACTTTAGTTGAACTCTAATAGTCTGATTATGCTACTTTCCTATTTTGTCATTACAATAACTAGCTTGTATACACGTCTGTTTCAGGATGGAAAGCTACCCATTCAAACCAGAATCCTTCGTCAAATGGAAGACGTGTAAGGTGTTTGCCCTTCATTGATCCTTTTATAGCAATGCCTTCTAAATTCCATTTACTACCACTTTGCTTATCCGTTATCTTACTACTATTTTTATTATATTGAAAATCTAATTTCTGACCGTCTACTATGCTATCAAATACTCTCACCATGGCTGGATGAATCGAAAACAAAGTAATTGACTTACCATTAATTTCGTCGTTTATTATATTGGTGTCTTCGATCTGTTGCAATTTATATGCCCTATATTGTCCACCGTTTTCAAGTCCTACTACGATTTCCTTGAGGCCCAGTCTATCATCTTTGTTGGAAACAGGAAAGAACAGGTCGTTGTTCGTATAATAGTTTCCATACGGATCTGCGCCATAAGGCCTCGTTGAACCAGTATCCCTTGAAAGAACCTTAGTATCTGGATAAAGTTGTTTCCACTCCCTCCAGAAAGCTACATCAAATGGAATCCTTTCCAGTTTGATACCAGCATATTTTCCCACAATTCCTTGTCCCAAAGCCTGACTCCAAAGTGATTTACTTGTTCTGTCATACATGACAAGGTTACTGTTATACAATTTTCCTGATGTCCCGAATTCTACAGATTGACCATTTATTGTTCGATTGAAGACCTGATTAGTAAAGCATAATGGGCAGTACGTTACAGCTATAGGAGAGCCTCCAATATTGTCATTTACAATCTCGTGCCAAACTAAAATTTGAAGAGGATAGGCTCGAATATCACCATTTACATTGAGACCGACTACTAGCTCAGAGTTCTCCAAATACTTATCAGCCTCAGCTACTGATACGAACTTAGGATTATCAATAGAAGGGATCCCGTCTGGTGCAGGTCCACCACTGACTATCTTGTCAAGAGGAACAATATGCTTGGGTTCACCATTTCCATTGTTACTAGTGCTTGGCTGTTGTCCTATCTGTGCAGAATTAGGGGTAAAAAAGGAACCAAAACTCGTTACCACAACAGTAGCTACTGCGGCAATTAATATTACAAGAATAATTGTCCTTTTCTGTTTTGTCCCTGTGAGCAGTTTATCTACTTTCAATCCTGGATCTCTCCCGAACCTTTTGGGTACCTTTTTTCCTTAGCTTTAATTCCTTGTGAAGTTTGAAGGCAGAAAGTGCTGCGAAGCCAAGTATTATCGCTAGACCTATGTAAGAAAGTGGTCTTGAATATTCGACTAAAGCAACCGACAACGTACCGCCAAAAACCGATGGAAGATAAGAGAGCACCAACAACCAGCTCCCACAACATCCTAATGGTACAAGAGAAAAGAATGAGAAGAATGAACTAATAGCAGTACTTCCTGAACCAGCTCCAAAAACTCCTTTTTTCTTCTTATCCAATCTACATCCCATCCCCTTACCATAACTGGAGATAAAGATCTGTGCACCAACCCCAACTGAAATGCCAATAATAACTAATGAGTTGATGGCAAAGGCAGCTTTAAGTGCCGCTACAGGTGGAAGGCTCGGAGTTGTTATTACTACCACAGCAAGATAAGCAATGGAAGTAATGGCAGCTATAATTATGCCCTTCGTCAAGGCCTTCCTTGCACTGTAGCTGAGATTTATATTCACAGATCTTTACCTGAACTATAGACGACTAACTATTATTTAATCCGATATTCCAACAGTTAAAGAAATCATTTAAGGCTTAGAATACGCATTGGTTTATCAGATCCACGATCGATATATTGTCATAGCTATTGTAAACCAAGATTTAATTTCAAATTATGATCATGTGTCTTGGTAAAGTAT
>JAATVM010000123.1 GCA_014523495.1 Nitrososphaerales archaeon TH1920 | reverse complement strand
CTGTGGCTCAATATTCAGCAAGACTCTGGGATGATTTGTTATATTCCATGTTGCTCCTGAACCTATACCAATTTTAAAACCATTACCAATGAAAAATGCATCACTAGCGTCTACGGATGCTACCCTCCATGGGTGAATGTTACAATGATATAGAAACTCTCCAGGTTTAGTAAATGTAAATTGAAAGAAAGAGTTCGCAGTGGCTGGCATTATGCCCGAATTGAATACTGATCCCTCATCGGCTGCTTTTGGCTCCCCGCTGGTTACTGTGTGGG
Source organism: Nitrososphaerales archaeon TH1920 (assembly GCA_014523495.1). Lineage (GTDB taxonomy): Archaea > Thermoproteota > Nitrososphaeria > Nitrososphaerales > Nitrososphaeraceae > TA-21. Next base: position 8,956 of record JAATVM010000123.1, on the reverse strand, counting down.
GCTGTCCAAAGTCGTTATTAAACCAGGCTACCGCAGTACCTGTAGGTACCGCAATCTCTGGAGGATAATAATGATATGTGTTATCTTTTTGAGCCGCACCAGGAACTATGCTAACTGCATAAGTAGCGTCAGTATTTTGCATAGTAGACGGTGTTCCCGATTGAGCAAAAATTTCCGTTGTTGTCAATTGCACCATAGCAAATAACGAAACTGATATTGTCAGTCCAATAATAAAATCTCTCATATCTCAGACGGATCGGTTTTTAGTATTTAAAGGTTTTACAAGGCAAATTCATTTTATCTCGTAACCTTTCAAACTTAACCTTAATGCATCTAAACTATCCGAAAAACTTGTTTGTTCTTTGTTTAAACTGTACTCTGTGGCGTATGCAGTTCTTAAACTTGTAATTAGTTTTTCAAACTTAGAAGGAATTGCTAGATAATTTTTGTTTACCATGATGTGTAAGTTTGATAACATTTGTTTATGTTCAGTTGTAAAATTAACAGGTACAACTTTCATTATCTCTGTGCGTCTATCTTTAACAAGTCAACTAAATCAGAAACATTACAAAATTTCATAAATGCTTTGACGTTATCGTCATAGATCTTTTTTGTTACCTCAGACTTTAGCGAGTTTATGAAGTTAAAATACACCTCATTTTCATTTTCATTTTCTTGTTGTCCTATTGTTGATGATGGTAACGATGATGATGGTAAAGAGGACGCTGACATCTATGTCTAGTATATAAATAAAGGCTATAAGAGACTATATACATAGTCTATATGTTAAATTATGGTTTAACAGATTCAAAAGTTCTCCATATAGGGTTTGATGATACGGATTCTTATTCCGGAAAATGTACTACTAACATGGCCTTTAAGATAACCTCCAAGCTAATGAGTCAAACTGATTCTGTTTTCATCGATTATCCACTCCTCGTGAGATTGAATCCCAATATCCCTTGGAAAACAAGAGGAAATGGAGGAATATGCTTGAGGCTCAGAACGAATCAACCTGACAAAATAATTGAATATTTAATAAAATTTATCAGGACAGATTCAGACATTGCTAACGGCGCCAATCCAGGATTGGCAGTATTTGAGGGCGATACCATACCACTTTCGCTAAGACAGTTTAGCACTAGAGCAATGTACGATGTACTAAAGATAGAGGAAGCTGAAAATTTAGCCTCAGAACTTTCAATGCAAATTTTCAAGTATGGAGAAGGACTGGGTATAATTGGCGCCATTGCATCAATTGGATCTTTATTAGAAGGAGATCACACCTATGAAGCGATTGCATATAGAAAAAAAGAATTTCAAGGCTCACCTAGAATAATAGATAAATCGAAGGTATCAAAAATAAATATAGACACTCATCCATTTACATTTAATAACATTGACAGGTTTCATGATAGAATACTAATTACTCCGCATGGCCCGGATCCTGTTTTTTGTGGGATTAGAGGAGAGGATCCCTTTACTGTTATTAGAGCACTACATTATGTCCTACCTGTTGAAAAACTCGAAGGATTTATGATATTTAGAACAAACCAGGGTACCAATATGCATCTTCAAAATCAGTTATCTTTGAGAAAAACTAAATCCCATATGGCAGGATATGTAAGAGGCAAGGTTTCAAAAAAACCAACAATTATACGCGGAGGACATGTTATATTTGAAGTATCAGATTTTAGTAACAACAAATATCCTGTAGCGGTGTATGAACCTACTGGTCTTGGAAATATTGCATCTAAATTGATAGAAGGGGATGACATCGATATTGGCATTGGAGTTAGTAAGAATAGCTCGCATAGTTCCAGCATTTTGAATGTCGAGTATCTCTCAGTCTTGAAAATTGTGGATAAAACAGTAAACATCAATCCTCCATGCAGTAACTGCGGAAAAAGAATGAAATCTGAGGGTAAAAATAAGGGATTTCAATGCAAAATCTGCAGAGATAAAAAGGATTCAAAAATAATTGTTACTAACCATCGAGATATACAATTGGGAATGTATCTGCCTTATTTGAAAGCCTATCGTCATTTGACAAAACCATTACATAGATATGGAATGGAAAAAACTTATCCATATATTCCAAATATTATTAAACCACTACGCGGTGAATGGTTCAAAATATTTTAAGTAGCGATCAAAGTGGTCAAGTAACAATAACATATTTCAGAATCCAGAATCATTTGAAATATGTAGCGGGGGGTTGATTTGAACATACGGCCATCAAGTTAAACTTTAATGGAAACCGCTCTGCGGGTTATGAGCCCGCCGGGATAACTTAGCCTGTTGTATCTGGCTTCCCCACCCCGCTACTAGCAGATTGAAAGCGGGGAAATATATCTCTGTCTCTAGACCAGATTCAACCATTAAATCGAAACAGAACAATAAGGACTGAAGGATATATTTAAAAAAAGAAAAAAAACGTTATTGTTTTATTAAAAAAGATGAAAGGTTAGATTAATTTTAGATTGAAAGTTTTTATAAATTTCGAACTCATTTTAATTCAGCATCATTAGGAGTCCAATTGTTGACGAATTCAAATCATAGAGTAGCATTAGAAATATCTACCTTTTTCTGTGCATCATTTTGCCATTATTTCGAGATTATATAAGATAAATGCGGGGGGTGGGATTTGAACCCACGAACCCCTAAGAGATGAGGTTTCTCAGCTAGATCATTTCTTCTGAGCATCGTGTCAGATTCATAATCTCACGCCTTTGACCAAGCTTGGCAACCCCCGCACAAATATTCATCCAATTGACTTTCATTTAAGTAATTGAAATATCGTTAACAATCAACTTAACTTAACTTTTTTAGTTTTCTTATTCTAACTCTTTTACCATGCAAGGATGGTATTATTTTCATTTTTGCATTTTCGAAGGAATAGACCAATTCCTTACCATTATAGAATCTGTCCAAAAAAATTGCTAATGCAGCAATTTCTGAATGTGGCTGATTACCAACAGCTATATTCAAATCGGCCAATGAATAAACTTCCTTAGGTACTTTACTTGCTCCTATTACAATCAGAATATTTTTTCCTTCTCTAGAATCAAGTGATAGATTTTCTATATTAATTCCGTACATGGTTAGGTGAACAATGATGCCATTCTCTTTCTTCCATGAATATATCAATGATTTCCAATCGTGAATAATTTCAATTTCAAATTCATTAGAACCTCCCCAATCAACACATACTTTTCTAACCGTTTGGAGTATTGAATCATCCACCTCGGTCATGAAAATCTTTTTACAACCAAAAGCTCTTGAAACTAATGCAACATGCGTTGTAGTTCTATCGTCCCTTACAAGTCTGTGTCCCAATCTGAGAACTGCAATAGACATTAATTATTATCAACCTTCATCATATTGACAAAAATTTTGGATTCGATAATTTCGAGGAGAACATTTACATTCATTCCTGTCTTTGATGATATCATAACAACATTGTTACTACCTTCATTTAATATTCCCAACTTCTTAGATTTTTCTTGTGCATCTTCGAGACTTACAAGATCCATCTTATTGAAAACATAAATTATTTTTGCCGTTGATACTCCCAAGTGAATCAAGACCGTAAAACTACTTAATAATTGCTTTTTTATCATTTCGTAACTCTGACTTATATCCAATACAAGGAGAATAATGTTTGAAAAGATTAATTCTTGTAAAGTCGATTTAAAAGCATCTATCATGTATGCAGGAAGTTTACTTATGAAACCTACTGTATCAGAGAACATTACTTTATTTTCCTTAATGTTCACAACCCTGCTGGATGTTGACAGAGTTGTAAACAATTCAATACCTACCATTTTTGATTCTCCCGTTAAAAGATTAAAGAGAGTTGTTTTTCCAACCGACGTATATCCTATAATGGATACAAGTGGAAAACCGGATCTTAATCTACCAGTTCTTTGTAAAAGTTTTCTTTTTTCTTCTTTTAAAAGTTTTTTCCTTAGAACAGAAATTCTCCTCTTTATATCAAGTAAATGAACATCCGCATCATATTTTCCCAGGCCAAAAAAACCTGGCTGTTCTCCTTTCTTTGCAAGCCTTACTTTCTCTTTAATTCTTACCGCTTCATAATGCATTTCAGCAAGTTTTATCTGAATTTTAGATTCTTCAGTATTTGATCTCAATCTAAAAATTTCAAGAATTAGTTTTTCCCTATCAATGATATTGATATCGCATAGTTTTGCCAAATTATATTGTTGAGTTGGCTTTAATATTTCATCAAAGATTACAAATTCTATATTCAAAGACTTGACCAATTCCCTGACTTGATCTGCTTTTCCTTTTCCAATACCAAATTTTGATCTTGTTAAATGTCTTTGAGTTACAAGCTGTACAACTGAATAACCTGCAGATTCTGCCAAGGATTTAGCTTCACTAGCAACGTGTTCTATCGGATAAGTAATAAGTACTGAGGATTTATTCACCGGAGTCTACCTCAGTATAGAGATTTATTCGAAAAAATCTTTCTAGCTTTTTGGTTAATTCTTCGTCAGGTTTTAATGAACCACTCTCTATTTTTCGCAGTAACGAAGCACGCTCTTTGATGAGAATTCCCAATTGTTCGTGGGTAAGGCCTTTTATCATCCTAGATTTTCGAATGACCTCTGAAAAATCATTGACTAGAATAGTAGAATCATCAAATGTGATTTTATTAGGCTTTATCATTTTTTTTGGCCTTACAAACGATTTTTGAATATTTGGTTGGTTATTTGATGGCTTGCCTCTTTTTGAGCAAGTCTTGCATACCGTCAACAAATTGCCTTCTACAAGAACCTTTTCGCCGCGATCCATTATCTGAATTCCGCAGATTTCACAAGACGCCATTAATCATAAATGCATAGACTAACATAGCGTTTTATTTTTTACTAATATATCATTTGAATAACCATCTATCAAGTATATTCAATAGTAACAAAGGACGTGTTGGAGTGTAAATAAGGTATCGGTCTATATGAACTTTTGATATCACAATCATAGTTTTGGCAAATTCTAAATGAGATTTTGTTTAATACCAGATATGTTTTAAATAGAGAATTCAAATTAAATGAGACAAGTGTTGAATCCTAACGAAAAAATTTTTTATCACATAGATGCACTTTTTGGTAAAGGCGTATCAAATTTTCTACCGAGAGATCTTTCATTTTCATATTCTAGAAGAACTGGAAGAATTAAGAGTTTTGGAATAAACGATCATTTAGTGGGTACTTTAAGATCAGATGGCGGAATAGCCCTTACTATTTACGGCGCTTCAATCTTGTTGAAAGATAGCAGTTTTAATCAAAATTGTATTATTCCAAAAGAAGAGGCTGTTCCTTTCGTTAGCGAAGGAAGATCATTATTTTGTAAACATATCGAATGGTTCGGTTCAAATATCAATATTGGGTCCGAAGTAGTCGTAGTAGATAAGAATAACGTTGTAATTGCTGTAGGAAAATCAGTTGTCAGTCAATCCCAGTTAAAAGGGAGAATAGGAGATGTCGCTGTGAAGATTAGAGAAGGAATAAAAAGTAGAGGGGAGCAAGAAAATCCATGATGCGCGGTAATCGTGAAATGAGACGAATGTTAGACAAGATGGGTCTAAACATGCAGGAATTAGGCAACGTCGAGGAAGTGGTTATTAAAACTGATACGAAGGAAATCTTTTTGATAAAACCACAAGTGATTGAAATGAAGGGAAAAGATAGTACTATTTTTCAGATTATTGCTGGAGATATAGAAGAAAGAGAAAGAGAAGTTCCTTCTTTCAAGGAGGAAGATATAATCCTAGTTATGCAACAATCTTCAAGTTCTAGAGAAAAAGCCATAATGGCTCTAACTGATACAAAGGGAGATATTGCACAGGCAATACTAAATCTTACGACATAGAGCTACCCTATGAATTCACACAAAATCTCTTGTTTATGCAGAGTTAATATATGGTGATAGGATTTTCTGGTACAGGAGAATGTCCTCTGTAGATAAAATCGTTAACGCACTAGCTGAACTTGAAAATGATATTGAAAGTTTATCAATTAAAGTTCAAGATATGAAAAAGAGAATTATCACTGACTCTGATAAAGAAATATCAAAGCTCAGAGAAAAGATAATTGAAATTGCTAAAAAGGAATCCGAAAAAATAATCTCAGACGCCAAGCAAGAAGCAGAGGAGAAATCACAGAAAATCCTGAATGAAGCGGAAACTAACTTGACAAAACTTAGAGAAAATACAAAACTTTCATTTGAAAAGTCCGTTAAACTAGTGGTAGATTCCGTTTTAAACAAAAAGGATACAAACGAATCTTTGTAAGTATTTTCATTAAAACTCAAAATATTTAATAAGAATTAAAAATTAGTATAATTGAATGAAACGCCCTTAGTGACAGAACAATCTTCAAATCAAATAGTGGTAGCAACTGTCGAAGGTCGGCCATATTATAAAATTGTAAGCATGCTAAAATCTATGAATATTAGTTTTTCTTCCCTTTCTCCAGAAGAGGCTTCCAAGACAAATGCAAAGGTAATCATAACAACTAAGAACGAAGCATCGCTAATTAGAAGAGAGGATCTGATATTTGATTTTCAGCTTGATACATTTCCGCCCCTCTTTAAGGCAAGACTCCTAAAAAACTTGAATGGGAATTATTTAGAGGATACTTTGGTTGTAGGAGTAGATCCTGGAAACAGGATAGGAATCTATGTTTTATACTTACATTCAGAATTATACAGTACTGTTCAAAGATCAATAAGAGAGGCAGTTAAATTCATTATGAATATATTGTCTTGCATAAATTCCGACAAAAAGATTCTGAAAATTGGAAATGGCGATTCGATTAAATGTAATCATATTGCACAAGAAATAAAGAATCTATATAGATCAGTAAGAATTGAAATTGTTAACGAATTCGGTACTTCGCGTAACATATTGCCAAATTGTCGTGGAATTAGGGACATGTGGTCTGCAAGGTCTATAGCCTTGCGTTCTGGTCGTATTTTCTAGAGATATTACTTTAATTAATTAATTCCCAGGATGAAAATTACAGATATAAAATCAAGTTTCAATGCCTAAAATAATATAAAAAATTTTATTATAAATAGACTTGATAAGGTGGACAAATCAAGAGGAGACTAACAAATCAAATGATTTAGATATGTTATTGTACCAGAATACTATCAGTAAGCATTGAGCGGAACTCACCAAGGTAACTTTATTGAAAAGAGAATTACCCTGAAATCAAAAAGAGTTTTTCTATTAAAATTCATTGAATTTAATAACGGTTGTTTTGTTTCCCTTTCTGAAGATTTGTGCAAAATAGGTGGACTACATGTTTCTGTAACATCCAATAATAGGACTCAAAGTGCAAGAGTAATCCCAAATATCAGAGATCCCATATTTATGAAGACTTTGTCGGAGAAAATATCATTAATGATAAATGGAATAGTAATTACTAATTTCAACAATAAGAATCAATTAACATTAACTGAAATGCAAGAGATAATGAATGAAGTATTAAAATTATTGGAAACAAAGACAAGTGAATAGAGATGAAAACAAGATTTGAATTCAACAAGATCCATGGATTTAAAGATTTTCTAAGTGAACTAGAGAAAAGAAACGAACTAATAAGAATAAGAAAACCAGTAGATCCAAAATTTGAACTTGCGGCTATAGTATGTAAATTGGATAGAGGAAAGGCGGTACTTTTTGAATCGGTAAAAAATAGCAAGATAAAAGTGGCTGCAAATGTTCTAGGTACAAGAAACAGAATAGCATTAGCAATAAATTCAAAAAATGAAAATCTAATACAAGATAAGATAAAAGATGCCATAAAAAATAATTCTGAAATAATAAATACAAATGATAATAATAAGTGGGAGAAAAATTCAACGAACTTGTTTGATTTGCCTATTGTGACGCACTTTGAAAAGGATTCTGGGGCCTATATAACTTCATCTTTAGTTATAGCCAAAGACAAAGAAACAGGAAATCAGAATTTATCAACTCATCGTTTATTGAGATTGGATAAAAGAAGAATGGTTATAAGAATGGTGGAAGGAAGACATCTTCACAAATGCTTTACTAGTTCAAAGGAACATGGTGAGGATTTGCCTGTTTCAATAATTATTGGAGCTCATCCTGCAATTTCTGTTGCAGCTGCTTATCAAGCCCCTTATGGAGAGAACGAACTAAAAATTGCAAATTCATTAATGGGTAATAGCTTGACATTGACTAAATCCCCAAGTACAGGACTTTACGTTCCAAGGAATTCTGAGATTCTCATGGAAGGAAGGATTCTTGTGGATGAAACAGCAGAGGAACAAATGGTTGAAATGCTAAGAACTTATGATATTAAGAGAAGGCAACCTATTTTTGAATTGGAGAAAATTTACCTAACTAGCGATCCCGTTTATCATGACATATTGCCCGGATATGGAGAACATAGATTATTGATGGGATTGCCGATAGAATCTAAACTTTTACATAGTGTGAAAGATGTGGTATCAGGTACCAAAGCTGTTCATTTGACAGATGGAGGGAGTAACTGGCTAGTTGGTGTTATTCAAATAAGAAAAAAATTGGAAGGGGAACCAAAAAATGCAATTGTTGCAGCCTTTGCAGCACATCCTTCGCTAAAGATGGCGATTGTTGTTGATGATGATATAGACCCCACAAATCCTACCGAAGTGGAGTATGCAATTTCCACCAGGTGTCAGGCAGATAGAGATCTCTTGATAGTATCAAATTCAAAAGGATCAAGCCTGGATCCCTCTAGTGATCAGAATAATCTGATAACTACAAAAATTGGAATCGATGCAACTGCAAGTCTTTTAAAGTCAAAGGACAGATTTGAAATTGGAAAAATTGCAGGAGTCGGAAAAATCACACTTTACGATTACTTGTAAATCAAACATTGCTGGGTCTCGTCAATCAAAACGTTAAGTGGAGAGG
>JAATVM010000122.1 GCA_014523495.1 Nitrososphaerales archaeon TH1920 | reverse complement strand
TATTTAGATTTCTTGTAACTATATTTGCACAACATTATGTAGAATTTTTATGGGGTGTCAATGAAACTGAAAAAAATGCGAAGGATGAGTTTTATAAGAGATGACTCGAAAAGAAAAATCCAGTCCTGAGCACCATTCAAGACAAATTTGCTGTGCAAATGTTTACACTAAGCATTTTTAATAGCATAAAACCACAAGAACGAACAGCGACTTATGGCTCCGATTCCCACTTCTCGAGCTTGCAGATTAGAAACTTAATGACTGTTTAAATACTCACTAGCTACGATTGACAGTTTACACAGTACAAATAATGGTAATGTATGTACTTCTTAGCTTGTTTGTAATATTGATTTCATCATAATGATTTTGTTGAATTCTTATCACAAGAGGAAATGAGTACTACGATTAATAAAACACTAGCTTGAGCGAAAGAATATTTTTAGCTCATATCACTAGTGATATCAAATCAATAGTGCTGTATTTATTTAAACCCTACAATATTATACTATATCTATGGTTCATGCATATGTATTGATTTGTTGTGATCTTGTTTCAACAGAAAAAGTAGTTGAAGAATTGGAAAAAATTGAAGGTATGAAAGAGGTTTCTCCAGTATCTGGTGTCTACGACATAGTCGCCAAAATATCTGCTTCAACTGAGGAAGAATTAAAATCTATTTACATGGATATTAGAAAGATGAAGAAAGTACTAACTACAATAACGTTAATTGTATCCAAAACATTGTAGGGAGTTTTGTTAGATTAGTTTTAAATTATTTTTTTGTGAGAATAATAAGTTATCAATCTTCAATCTGATAATCGTCATGAACACAAATGAACATTATTTTCATTTTCTAAAAGATAATCATGAGCATATATTATATGTCACATAGTCACATAATCTATATTCATTTCATGTTCAACCTATCATTAAGATATATTGTGACAAGATAATACTTAACAAGAACTATCATTATCCTCTTACATATCAACTCGTCCAATTGAAATAACTTTACTATGGGGTATGCCGATTCTAATTGCATTATTATTTTTGAAATAGTTGGAACAGAGAGAAGAAAGGTTCTATAGTTTGTATGGACACTCAAATCACCTTAATAGATATATGATAGATGAGGTTTTCTAAACCTAGCAATTAAGTAAGCTAGTTCCCATTCTAAATCAATTGGATTTTTTATTATAATCTGGTTAGTCAAGAGATTATTTACAATTAAAGCTAAACAGAGGATAATTGCTATTATTGATTTACGCACCAAATTACATAAGACGACTAACCAAAAAGACTCATTTTCGAGCTTTTTGTTGTAATGATAAATTAATTTCCTTGTGCAAGAACGTATAGGAAATACTACTCAAATAATCAGAATACTTAGATAATCCTCAAGAGACAGTAAAAATAGTAGAAAAAAAAACAAATATTAATATTTAGACATCATATAAAGATTTCAAAAGATTTATTTATGATAATTTTTAATTTGTAGTATGAACAAGACACAGCCAATAATGAAAGTATCTCTTCTTTTAGGAACGATTATTGCCCTAGGATCATTTTTCCTTGTTAGCAATAACATTCCAGTACAAGCATTGCATAAGGAACAGCAAACTTTGGAAGACTACGATGATCTCCAAGAATTTGCAGATGCCGTAAAAAATGGTGATGAAGAAATAGGAGATATACCTATACAATCGATGAAAGCCTCCAACATTTATGACGATGCAGATGAAAACATGCAAGATTGTATAGACCTAGCAGCAAAAGTAGGGGATAGTCTTGCTGATAAAGAAGTAGTACACTGCGTTCAAGATGTGAACTTTTTCAAAAATAAGTATTCTACAAATGGTAGCGTTCCTACAACTCCGACTTCTGCTCTAGCTTCTGATGATACCACTACCACTAGCACTTCTACCTCTGATACCGGCACTGGTAATACCCCCGCATCTGATACCACTAGCACTTCTACCTCTGATACCGGCACTGACGGTACTCCTTCTGATGATACCACTACCACTTCTACCTCTGATACCGGCACTGAGGGTACTCCTTCTGATGATACCACTACCACTTCTACCTCTGGTACAGACACATCTACAAATACCGGAACGGCT
>JAATVM010000013.1 GCA_014523495.1 Nitrososphaerales archaeon TH1920 | reverse complement strand
CCTTCTCCCAATACTTCCTCACCTGCAAAGTATACCAAATGATAAATCCCGTGAATGAAAATGAAAAGTGATAATAAGATTGTAAGGATTCGAAGATTGCTCTTCAATCTTAAACTAAGGTACATAGGTACAATGGCAGCAGCAAACATGATAACAGCACTAGCCAAATGAAGTAGGTTTTCATCAAACAACTTAGGTAATTGCTAAAGTTCACACTCGACATATAGATATTTTGCTCAATACCATATTGTGGGATCCACATTTGGGTCCCACTTGGGGGTTCTAAAGATGGGATTTGTCTCTATGTTAATAAAAAAACCGTCATAAATATCATGTAATGTATAACCATCATATTAACAAAAAGACCTTGTCATCATTCATCAAAATATCGATACTGCTTATAGGTATGACTTATTCTTTACACTACTTTATCAAGTGGACTGATTTCGAACATGTATTATAACCATTCCTGTAGAGCATGTGGCACTCAGTTGGAACCTACTTCTGTTTGCAACATATGTAAAGAATACGTATCTTGGATTTGCTGCAAATGTTTCAGAATGGATGACGTTACCCACAGACATGACTATAGTAGAATGCCTTACATGGTTGCAGTGGGTCTCGTATCAAGCTACAAACAAGAGAAGACAAAAAATAAGGTGGGCATGTATTCCTTCCTACAGAGTAATACCGAATCATAAATCTTCAATCAGACATCCTACCTTATGAATTAAGTTCAGCTTTGACACATAGATATTTTGCCGTAATCCGAATTGTAAATCTCACATGTGAATCCCATTTCCGGGTTCCAAAGATGGGATTTATCTCTATGTTAATATAATGCCGTAATAAGTATCACGCTATGGATAACCCTTATTTTAACAAAAAGACCTTGACATCATGCATCATAATATCGATACTGCTTATAGGTATGAGTTATTCTTCGCACTACCTTGTCCAACCGATATCAGCTACGAAGAGCAGTTCAGACGATAAAGATAGTTCGACCTCTACGAGTGCTTCTGCTTCTAATAACAATACTTCTATCGCTTTAAATGCATTAGAACTAAAGAATGAAACCTACAGATGGCAGAACACTAGTGAGGCAATAAATCCCACACTGCATTTGATAGCACACACAGATTATCTTATCAAGATAAAGAATCCCACGGATACCAAGCATGAATTAATAATCGGATCAAATGGGACTGAGCTTTCCAAAAGCAACGAGATCGAACCGGATAAGAATGGAAAATTGAACTTCAATGCTAATTCAACGGGCACATTTGAATATCATTGTGAATATCACCCAGATACTATGAAAGGAATCATTGAGATATCTAGCGAATAAATAAATAGGTACAGGAAAGTATGATATCAAAATAGTTCCTCTTTTTCCTACAATAACAATCTTACAATAACAATTTCGAAAGGGAACATTTCCTCAAACATCTTTCTATCACTTTTCTGTAATCACGGTTTATTTAGAAATTAGCAATTCGTTAGAAGATAGTGATTAGTATTGTTTAATCACTATTCTTATTATGAATTACAATATATTGCTGTTTTATTGGCATTTATTTACAAAATAGAAGATATCATACAGCCAATTCATAAGCGTTCTTAATACTTTACAATGAGAGATGTTATTTCAAGGTAAAATTTCCTGAAAAATATTTGATTTTGTATCTTCACCGGTAAAGAGAGTTTCCAATGCTATATATCAACATTAATACTCACTTCAAGAGCATCTTTGACATTTTTAGTAAATTCTAAGGTAGTCTCTGTCGTATGACTAATGTACTTGCCGGAATTTCTGACATAGTCCAAATAATCTTTCATTTCATTTTCATATATAAGCACATTATCCGCAATTACTACTGCTCTTTTATTTAGTAAACTATGCTTTTCAACAAGTCGAAGATACTGTAGATATTCGCTCTTTGTTGCGTCTAAGAAGATCAAATCGAATTTGGATTTAAGTTTTGGAATCACTTCCAGAGCATCACCATTAATTACTTGTATTTTTTTTGATAATTTAGAATTTTCTATATTCTTTTTTGCTATGTTTGCGAGTTTCTGATCCTTTTCGACACTGACAAGAATAGTTTTCCTCGAGTCATATTCACTATCGTCAAAATACTCATTGCCACCTTTCCCACTCAAAATAATATTTGCCATTAAAATTGCTGAATATCCATGCAATGTTCCAATCTCAAGTGCTTTTTTAGGTTTGTGTTCCTTGATAACATCTTCAATGATTTTTCCCTTAATAGGACCTATTGATGGTAGAAATTCCTTTCTCGCTGTTTCTTCGATTTCTGCTAGAACATTCAATACAACTTTATTTGCATTATTTTGATTGCATTTACTTTTCAAGTCCTGTATTACTTTACTACTTTACTATAAGAGAATTTCTATACAACTACGACATGAGAATTCTTTCAGAAAGCATCGCCTTGTGTACGTAAGATATATTGCCTACTGGTAAGAAACAGTTATTAGAAATAATGCTAATATTTATCTGTGACTAATCAAATAAATGGGAAGTTAAGTGACCCTCGTATTAGAAAACTTTTTGAAAGTAAGAATTTTGTTTTTCTATCCTCATTAATGAAAGATGGCTCTCCTCAGGTTACGCCGACTTGGGTTGATATCGAAAATGGTAATATTCTTATCAATACTGCAATAGGTAGGATAAAACAGAAGAATATTTCTAGAGATCCTAGAGTGGCATTGTCTACAGTTGATCAAAATAATCAATATGAAATGGTTACTGTTAGAGGTAAAGTAATAGAACAAATTACCGGAGATGTGGCTGAAAAACATATTGATAAGTTATCAAAAAAATATATTGGTAAAGATAAATTTCCACGAGGGTCTAAAGGAGAAGTAAGAGTGATATTAAAGATAAAACCAGAGAAAATATTTCATATGAACTAAGTAATACCCTTTCAAAAGATTATATTTAGGCTGTAAACAAAAAAATTTGCATGCATATGCTCGAAAAGTTATATGAATCAAGCCACAAATAGAAAAAAATTGATATAAGTTCCATATATTGATGGAATTTTCTTATTCTGCAAGTATGAAATCGTTATATTGTATATTGGGTATTGTATAGACATGTCTTCAGAAGGTCAAGAAAAATGCGCAGCATGCGGAATGTCATTCAATACCCAAGAGGAATTGAAAGAACACATGCTCGAACTCCACCGAGAATAATATTTCAAATTATTCTCATTAAGATATATTTTGCAATTGAATAGATTATTGACTAATCTAATAATTGCCTTAAATTTGATTTAAGAAGTGAGCTCGTAAATTGGTGGCGATAGTCTTTCTTCCATCGAACTGAGAATCGCGTCTATACAGTCATGAGTTATAATTGATGGAATTGTTACTCTAAAGTCTGCAGGCATCAAGTAATTAATATATTCTAAAAATTGACATCTTTTTCCAATTTCTTTTTCCTCTCGGCACATATTTATCAAATTGATTAGTTCTCTACTATTTTGTAGCATTATATGCATTATGGACACCCAGATTTATGAGCTTTAGCTATCAATATCTTCTATTATTGTTCTATATCAAAACACTAGAAATTTTTAGTGATATTTTAACTTAATAATTCCATTTTCATTTGTATGATGCCGCCAGTTCCATAGAATTATTTGTTCCTATATTCCAAAAATCAGTTAATATGTGTAGAATTATTACAATAAAAATGCAAAAGAATTTTCATCCTTCTTTTAGATTTCTATTCGGAATTCCGTTATTTCAATACATGGGTATGATTTGGATTATCTAACTACCATTACAGGACATGATGAATGGGTCACTACACCTTCTGCTACACTTCCAAGTAACAATTTTTTAAGACCAGTTCTTCCTCTCGTTCCCAAAATTATCAAATCTATTTTTTCTTTGTCAGCAAATCCCACAATTTCACCAACAATTGATGATGCTGAAATAATGATTTTGTCAACCACAGAAATATTGGCGGTTTTGAGTTTATTTTTTATTTCATTAAACCATTTTTGCACGTCCTTCTTTTGTGTTTCTAATACATCTTTAATAGCCTTCGGAGTAGTGACGCCCAAAAGATTTGAATATGCAAATCCTAATTCTGAATACAGGACATACAATATGAATAATTGAGCATTGTATTTTTTAGCCAAACTAATTGCATATTCAGCAGCTTTCTTAGAAGATTCAGAACCATCAATCGTAACTAATATTTTTTTTATACTTAATGACAAATGCAAAACTCCTTTGATTGATACTTTCCTAAGGAAATAAATTTCATTCTATAGGGCTGAATAATAGCTATTCCAATATGAAGATCGTGTTGATTTTCTACAGTAAGCTTTTGTAATTTTAAATTCGTTCAAGTGCTTGATGATCGATTTAGATTGAAATCTGAAAGTAAAATTTCGGTTCAACTGACTGTACTTAGGCAAATTGCTAACCGTGGGAACCAATTGAAAAATAGCTTCGTGGAATCAATCAATTATACCTGCATTTAAAATGGTG
>JAATVM010000121.1 GCA_014523495.1 Nitrososphaerales archaeon TH1920 | reverse complement strand
TTAGTAATTGAGCTAAGGACACCACCACTTTCCCAATTCTTGATATTTTGAAAGAAATCAAAGACATCATCTGCAGTTCTATTGGTAGTCATTATTTTAACAACTACATCAACTGGCATATCAAACTTCACGGTAATCCAATCCTATTTGATTTATTTAAATATCTTTTCTGAATCTCCACTTATGATGTTACTCGTTTTACCAGTAATATTCGCATTTGACTACAATATTCGACTGTGGATTTTTGCTCTTGTCTAATTACGGCAGAATATTCATGAATGGTCGTTGATACGATTTTATGACCTAGTATCAGAAAAACTATAATGAAGTAGATCTTTAGAGGGAATGTATGTCAGATTACGAAAAAACTCTAGACATCATATTCGGTAGATGGAAAAGCCAAATACTATATGCTGGTGTCAAGTTAGGTATCTTTGACTGCGTAACATCAGTTCCCAAAAATGCAACCTATATTGCAAAGGAGCTAAAACTTGATTTCGCATTAACTTATCGACTCTTAAGAGCACTTGCTTCAATGGGTTTGTTAAAACAAGAACTACATGATTTTTCAATAACCACACAGGGTGAGTTACTCCGGAAGGATCATCCACAAACATTAAGGGGAATAATTTTATTAGAGGAAGGTCCGGAACACTATGCCATTTGGAAGCATTTACCTGACATGATTTTGGATGGCAAACAGGATGCTTTTATCCGTGAATATGACCAAAAAATATTCGAATATGCTGACAGAAATCCTCAGTATGCAGAAGTTTTCAATCAAGCCATGAACAGCTACTCTAGGATTCAAACTGCATTAGTATCAGAGGCGCTTGATGGATATGATTTTTCCAACATACATCACTTGTGTGATATTGGAGGAGGTCAAGGACATTTGCTTAGCAATTTACTTTCAAAATACCCTCATCTAAAAGGTAGCATATTGGAGTTAGAATCAGTAACCAAGAACAAAGAGCTGTTATGGACAAGTAAAATGGGTGTAGATGATAGATGCACCTATGTGATAGGAGATATGTTTAATGAAGTACCTCCAGCAGATGCATATATCATGAAAATGATACTTCATGACTGGAGCGATGATGAATGTGTTAAGATACTCTCAAACATTTATAGATCGTCTCCCAACGAAGGAAAAGTCTTTATTGTAGAACATTTAATCCCTGTGCCAGAAATACCACATTTTTCAAAATTTTTTGACATTCATATGATGTGTATAGCATCTGGAAGAGAACGAACTATTGACGAATATGCCACATTGTTAGAAAGGGCTGGTTGGAAACACGCTAATACTTTTCATCCTCGTTCAGGATTAATCGGAGTAATAGAAGGTAAGAAATAAACCATGTAAAGTACCGTTACTGAATGCAAACTGAAAAGCCAAGTACGTGAAGCTTTTCTGAAGGACTACTAATGGAGCAATACTATTTCTATATAGAAAATAATTGAAAACTTATTTATAATCTCAAAATAAAGAAGTTGTGAACTTGGCGCTCACCTTATATCAAAGAATAGGAATTATTATTGGATTTTCAGCAATATTTCTTGTCATCTCAACCAATTTGATAGTGAATTATGAACAAACTCTACTGGCTAAGCCAGGAAAGGATAATCCTGGTAAAGGACACGGAAAAAATAACAAGGGGAATGATGGAGGTGATGATAAGAAGGATGGTAAGAAGGATGAGCCGAGGAAAGAGCCGAAGGTTGAGCAAAAGAAGGATGATAATAAAGTAGAACAAGTTAAAACAAACATCTACAAAGGATTTTCTTTTGATAGTATTGGAGATAACAATAGTAAAGGTTTTAATTTCGCTGCAGTTGGTGATTTTGGTTGTTCAAAAAATACTAAAAAAACTATTGATAACATTAAAGACAATAAACCTGAATTAGTGTTACCGTTAGGAGATCTTTCCTATCAGAAAAGCGCTAATTGTTGGTTTGATATCATGTCACCATTTAAGAAGAAAGTAATGATCACCTTAGGATTCCACGATGTAAATGATGGACAGGCAAAAATGGACCAATTCTTCAAAAGCTTTGAATTAGATAAACCGTACTATTCTTTTGATTATGGCAAAGTACATTTTATTGTCATGGCTTCAGAATCTAGTTTTCAGCAAGGTTCTCCACAGTACAAGTTCATAAGTGAAGATTTGAAAAAAGCATCTGAAGACAAAGATGTTAACTGGGTAATAGTAACGAGCTATGGACCTTTTTACACATCACCATCAATACACAAAGCGGAAAAACCAATAAGGGACCTTTATCACCCACTCTTCGAAAAATATGACGTTGATTTAGTATTACAAGCACATAACCACAACTATCAGAGAACATATCCAATATCATATAATTCAGCTGGTGATAGTTCAGAGCCTATTGTGACAAAGCAAAATACTACAGGTTATAATAATAACACAGATGGCACCATATTTGCACTAGTTGGAACAGGTGGAGAAAGTTTCTATCCTTTGACTGGACAAGCTCCGTTTGTTGCTACTCAGTTTGACAAATTTGGATTTTTAAATATAGACATTAGTAATGGTAATCCACACACTAAATTGACTGGAACTTTTTATGATAATAAAGATGGCATCATACAGGACCAGTTTACAATCGAAAAAGAAATAAAGAGTAAGAATAAAACTGACTAAAGATATATGGGTATATTGAACTAGTAACGAACCTATTAATATCATTTTATAATATTTACAATAAAAATATTAAAAACATGCAAATTTTATACCGGGCTCGATGTGATTTCATGCACGAGTGTATGTATTTCCCTTCTAGAATACAATAAAGACAAATCAGAATTGAGTCTGATTAATACTAGTTAAAATACAGAAACTCCATTTTGTAAGCGTGATGTAAAATTTTGATAAGATATTCGAAATAAGAATTTTATGGGTAAGGTTATAGATAAGATAGTGTATATATTATACATGGTAAAGTTCGAGTTTCTCAAATCAACTCAAACTGAGTCGCAGTGTCCAGAATCTGATTTAACATTCGATGAAATTTGTCCTATTTGGTCTAATAAATTAAGAAAAGGGATAGATGAAATAGATCGTATGATTTTAGTTAAGGATTC
>JAATVM010000120.1 GCA_014523495.1 Nitrososphaerales archaeon TH1920 | reverse complement strand
TATCTTAGAAATTTATGAATAATTGAGCTTCATTCCAAGAAAAGATTAATTATGTGAGCTTGAGTTCACGTACTGAAGAATGACTGATTGGGATCTTATAACTCCAGGTATAGGACTCACATCTATTGGTATTGTAGGAGTCGGTGTCTCACTTTCTGGAATTGCTCATACATTTACAGAAGGAATGCATGCCGTTAGCCTTCTTACAATGTTTATTGGATTGATCTTCCTGGCTGCTGGAATCTTCAAAGATGGATTTCCAACTTCGGCAAGAGCTAAATCTGCGACTTTTATTACGTTAGGTTTCCTGGTTACCTTTGGACTTGCCGCTGCGATTACTATTAGCACTAGAATACCAAGTATCTTTGCTTATATTGGACTCATGTTAGTAATTTCAATACCCGCTACAGTACTTACTGTTGCGTCGTACAAAAGGACGCCTTACTTTAAGGCTATAGCAGTAATATTCGTTATTGCGGCAGTAGTTGGTGCATCTACATTTTATGTATTTGGATTAGTTACGCCAAAAGCTCAACAAGAAAACATCGATAGCGCAGAAGCAAAACAGAATGAAACCTCTTCAGTTAGAAATATTACGAATCTCGTAAAATCTACTATTCTTCCCGGTTCTTCTGCACAAGGAAATCCCAGTTTTGAACCAGTTAATATAAAAGTTCCAAAGGAAGGAGGAATAGAATGGACCAATAATGACAATGTTCCTCATACCGTAACAAGTTTAATTGACGATGGTAAAACATTTGATTCTAAAACTATTAAACCAAACGCCACTTACATTCTTGATGCCATGAACCTTAAGGATGCGCAATATGATTATTTCTGCACCTTACATCCTCATATGAAAGGAAAGATAACAGTAGGCTAAACTGGACCTAAAGCTGACAAACCAAAATACGTTACCAAATAAATATAATATCAAGTCATATATATGAACAGCGATGTCAATATTTGTGTGGAAAAATTGATCAATAGATGACTGAAATAACATTACTAGTTACTGAAAACCAAGTCAATTCCTTAATACGTTCCACTAGAAAAAACCTCCCTAATGAGTCATGTTCTCTTCTCTTAGGAGATATAGTCGATAGGGAATACCGGGTCAAAATATTAAAAGAAATGAACAACATAGCGAATTCGGAATATTCCTTTAATATAGATCCCGATGAACTCATGAAAGTTTATCAATGGGCATCTAAAGAACAACTGAATTTAATAGGAATCTACCATTCCCATTTAGAAGGTTCAAAACCTTCAGCGACCGATTTGACTTACATGCGAATTAATCCGGTAATATGGCTCATATACGAACTATCTGAATCAATATTTAGAGCCTATATATTGGTGGATGATAACTTGAAAGAAGTAAAAATAAAGTTTTCTACGGGCTAAGCCTCTCAGTATCCCTAGGATAAAGCACAACTTCTCTAATGTTTGTGGAATTAGTGATCATCATCATAAGCCTGTCAAAACCAAGCCCACATCCAGAATGCGGAGGCATTCCCCATTCAAATGTCTGTAAATGGTCAGAAAAACTCTTAGGATCCAGTCCTTTTTCAAGTAATTTATTTCGCAGTCTTTCTGAATGGTGTTCTCTGGTTCCACCAGAAACAATTTCTAAATATCCATACTGCAGGTCAAAGGATCTTGAAAGTTCAGGTTTTTTTTCATGTTCTAGTATATAAAATGGTTTTAGTTTTGTGGGCCAATCAGTTATGAAATAAAAACTTGGGTAAATCTCTCCAAGTTTCTTTAATGCAGGGTCAGAAAGATCTTCCCCAAATTCTATTTTTTCTCCTAAACTTTTTAGATCCTCTAGACATTTTTGATACGTAATTCTTGGAATCTTATCAATCAAAATTTCTTGTTTATTTTCAAATAATGTCATCTCTTTGTTGCGATGAACAAATAAATCATTTATTGTGGAAATAACTAATTCTTGTACAATATCCATAATGTCGCCGTAATCAAGAAATGCTGCTTCTAAATCAACGCTTACAAATTCTGAAAGATGTCTTACTGTATGCGAGGGTTCGGCTCTAAAATAAGATGAAATTTCAAATACCCTTTCAAGTCCCAGCGTGAGTTGTTCTTTGTATAACTGTGGGCTCTGAGCCAAATATGCCTTCTTTGAAAAATATTCAAAGCCAAAAAGATCCGCA
The DNA here is from genome assembly GCA_014523495.1 of Nitrososphaerales archaeon TH1920. GTDB lineage: Archaea > Thermoproteota > Nitrososphaeria > Nitrososphaerales > Nitrososphaeraceae > TA-21. The sequence continues at coordinate 4,720 of JAATVM010000120.1, read as the reverse complement.
CCACCCTCAGTAGCACTTCCTATTATCTTGGGAGTATTAACCTCAACAAACATTCTTGAATAAAGGAATTTACGAATTAAATTAAGTACATATGATCTAGTTTTAAAAATATTGGAAATTTTATAGTTCCTCAAATCGAGAGCTCTTGAATCTAGTCTCTTGTCCATCGATGATTTGACCCTTCCCGTAGGATCAATTGGGAGTGGGTTTGTTGCCTTTGATAAAAGTTCTATTTTTTCTACTTTGACTTCTACCTGAAAATTTTCAGCTTTAGTCTCTTGAATAGTTCCTTTTACCAGGATAACGCTTTGCCTAGGTACATCTCTAAGGGTAGATAAAAGTTCTCCAGTAAGTACCCCTTGAAAGTTTCCTGTCATATCTCTAACGCTTATGAAGCCAATTTTTCCCATATCTCTGAAATCTTCAATCCATCCAATTAATGTCAAATTTTGGCCAATGTGATCCTTACTGATTGAGGAAGCAAATATCCTACTCATAGTATTTTCATTTTGAATAGATTCACTTTCCAGAGATTTCAACAACGAGTTCTATGTTTCTTATCACATTGACGATTTTCTTTATTTTTTCAATTATGCTAATGAATTTTTCATAATCTTTACTTTCTATAGTAACTTGTGTTACCTGGTTTCCATCTGGCAACCAAATCATGTTAGTTTTCAAAATTCTTATAGGAAAGAAAAGATTTTCAAGAAACCTTCTTATCGAACTATTTGCTTCCACAAACCATACTTTCCCGTTAAATTCTTTCTCAACCGAATTTATTAATTTATCATTTGAGTTTATGTGACTTAAATTTGAATCCTTTAAAATTAGTACATAATCCTCGTCTATCTTTTGCGAGCTAATTAAATTGAGTTTATCTATATCTTGATTATTACGTGAAAGTTTGATAAGTTTGATGGAACATTCTACATCGCTTTTAGATAGTTCCCCATTTTTCAATCTGCTTTCACATTTTGGACATAAAACACCTGTCTTAGCATCAAATATGCAAATGGGTACTTTCAACTAATCATCAATTTGTTTAATATTTTTACCATATATATGTCCAATAGATCTTGATAATTAGAAAATAAGATTAGATGAAATAGATACTTATACTGTCATGATCGATAAACACTTGTTTGGATTTTGCTCTATCTGTAGATTGTTTAAAAGTTTACTATTTTTCCGATCTTGGAATAATTAAGGCCGTTGATGATGTTAGTTTTAGTATTAAAAAAAATGAATCAATTGGAATTGTTGGTGAATCCGGATGTGGAAAAAGTACGTTAGGAACAGCTCTCCTACGATCAGTTCCATATCCAGGCAAGATAGTCAACGGTCGAATTATCCTAGATGGTGAAGATATTACGAAGATGTCAGATGATGAATTTAATAAAAAAGTGAGATGGAAAAAAATTTCAATGATCTTTCAGGGAGCACTGAATTCTTTAGATCCAGTTTTTACGATTGGATCACAAATGAAGGAAATTTTGCAACAACATTGTTATTCCAATGACTATTCTGAAATAATCGCAGATTCTTTGAGCAGTGTGTTATTGGAACCAAGTATCATAAAAAAATATCCACATGAATTGAGTGGTGGCATGAAGCAAAGGGTTTCAATAGCAATGTCATTGTTACTGAATCCTAAGATATTGGTCGCGGATGAGCCCACTACCTCTCTAGATGTTATGGTTGAATCTCAAATTATTAACCTTTTAAAAAAATTAAAAAAAGATCGAAATATGTCGATAATATTCATTTCCCATGATTTAGGGGTCATTTCAGAAGTATCAGAAATCATTGCTATCATGTATAGAGGACAAATAGTTGAATTGGGAAAAGCGTATGAAATTTATAAAAATCCAAAACATCCGTATACAGAAAAACTTGTATCGTCAATTACCAGTATAAAAAACAAGGAAAATAAGTTCGAATTTTTGCGCGAAAAATCACTAGATCTAACAAGAAAAGAATCAGGTTGCAAATTCTATGATGGTTGTCCTTATGCAAAAGAAAAATGTCGAGATGCTCCACCAGTAATAAATTATAAGAATGGATTTATTCGTTGCTGGTTATATGAATAGAATTTAGTCTAATGCCGGTAGGTTATTACTTGCTTTCATCCACTCAAGACTTTTTTTTCTTCGTTAGATTGATGGTAAAACCTGAATCATAAGAATTTTAAACTCCATTTATTTAATAGTCTACCGAACATGAAAGTCACAGTTTCTGCAATAAAAGCGGATATTGGCGCCATCGGTGGCCACACCAGACCTAGCGATAAATTGATAGAAGGAGTTAACAAAGTTGTAAAAGAGAACTCAAAATTATTACTTGATTATTACATAGGATATACTGGAGACGATATACATATTATTATGACTCATACAAGAGGAATGGACAGTAAAGAGATTCACAAGATGGCATGGGATGCGTTCACGACAGGCACGAAAATTGCAAAGGATCAAGGTTTGTATGGAGCTGGGCAAGACTTGCTGAAAGATGCTTTTTCTGGAAATGTGAGAGGAATGGGTCCAGGGGTAGCTGAGATGGATATGGAAGAAAGACCCAGCGAAGTATTTTGTGTTTTTGCTGCGGATAAGACAGAGCCAGGTGCGTTTAATTTCCCGTTGTGGAGAATGTTTGTAGATGCAAGAAGCAGTACGGGTCTATTGATAAATGAAAGGTTAGCTGAGGGAGTCAAATTTAGGATAATGGATGTTATGACGGGAAAAGTTGCGGGTCTAAAATTATGGGAAGATAAGCCAGAATTGGAAACAGCCTTAATGTATCCTGGTCGATATGTAGTACATTCAATTTTTTCATCCGACGGGGAACAGATTGTTTCTGCATCGACTGATAGATTACACAATATAGCAGGAACATATGTTGGTAAAGATGATCCGATTGCTATCGTGAGGACTCAGAAAAATTTTCCTGCAACCGAAGAAGCAGGAAGTGCTTTTAATAATCCTCATTATGTTGCAGGAAATACAAGAGGAAGTCATCATATGCCATTGATGCCAGTTAAACTCAATTCAGCAGCGAGTTTAAACTATGCAATACCAATCGTATCATGTCTTGTATTCAGCATGCACAATGGACTTCTAACTGGGCCTCATGATGGTTTTGGAACAGCAGATTGGGACCTTCAAAGGTTATGGGCTTCAGAACGAGCAATGATTATGCGCAATCAGGGATTTATTCATCCCGCTACTCTCGTCCCAGAAGAGCTGGAGTACAACAAAGGGTATGAAGCTAGAATGGAAAAACTAAATAGCAAGTTTCAAGATCTCACCTAAAATTTTGTTATGATCACTTTCGATAAGCCATTAGTAATAAATCTCAAAAATTACTATGAGATATCCGGAGATAATTCAACAAAAATTGTTGAAGATGCAAAGAAGGCGTCCGTGTTGAACCAAACAGATATTATAATTGCTCCGCCCCCTTCTAGTATTTTGGCCTTATCAAAAATAAAAATTCCGATAATAAGTCAGCATGTAGATGACGTACCTGTAGGGGCAACAACTGGATTTATTGTACCTGAAATTGTTAAATCTTATGGTGCCTTAGGTTCGATAATTAACCATAGTGAACACAAAATAGAACATGTGCAAATCAAAAATCTAGTTAAACGGCTACGTGATTTGGAGATGGTTTCGATTGTATGTGCTGCTGATTTGGATGAAGTAGATGCAGTTTCACGATTTTCGCCGGATTTCTTGGCGATTGAACCACCTGAGCTTATAGGAAAAGGAGTAGCAGTTTCAAAGGCAAATCCCTCAATCATTAAGGATTCCGTAAGAGTAGCAAAAAGAAATTCTTCAGCGGTTCGAGTCCTTTGTGGAGCAGGCATCGTTGATAAACATGATGTCGAAAAAGCCCTTGAACTTGGGGCAGAAGGTATCTTGATTGCTAGTGGGATCGTAAAATCCTCTTCATGGTATAATAAAATTCTTGAATTATCTTCAGTTTTAAAATAAATAAATTAGGAAATAAAGTTTGAAGGAATAGTAGCCTTATACACCTATTTCCTTTGCTATTTTTACGATTTTTTTGCCATCGTTAGTTAGGCTGTTGAACACTTTATTCTTGACAGTCTTTCGATCTACTAAACCACGCTTTTCTGCCTTAAGGAGCAGCTTGTGTCCATATCCATAGGCACCCAACTTAGTTAAGAGTTCTCTAGTTGGATATTCTCTTCCGGAGCCAATTGTCTTCAGTAACTTTACTAGTGCCCTTTCTTCAACAAGGATTTTTAACAGTCTTGTGTCTTTCATCACACATTAATATATATCACTAATTATATAATCGTTACACTTTACTAGATACAAATATCCATATTTTTGACTTCAAAACCCGTCCAACAGTATCAAATTAGAAAAATATTTAGGAATTTCTACTATTATAACAATATAAACGTTCTATTCTATCATACGTTTATACTGTAGGTAAAGCAAGTTATTGAGCACAATAGGTAACCAAAACAAACTATTAAGAGCTCGTAGAATTTTCGAAAACTTATAAAAAATCATATAAACTTGATGATCTTTTGAATAGTACTGGACCAAAAACAGATACTATCCTAAAAGTTGGTATTTAAGGGAACACCGTTTTGATCCAAGTTTTATATTTAAAAATTTAATTTCCAGTATGAAAAATATTCTTCTTGAGTTTTTGGATGGGTATGGGTAGATACTTTACTGTG
>JAATVM010000119.1 GCA_014523495.1 Nitrososphaerales archaeon TH1920 | reverse complement strand
CGAATTTTATTAGGAACATCAATAATCGATATGTTCTTTCAAAACCCTGTGCTATTGGGAAAAAGATTTGCTACACTTGATATTCTCTCAGATGGAAGGACCATTTCTGGATTGGGTATAGGTTGGTCAAAAGATGAATACGAGGTGTCCGGCGTTCCTTACAAGGATAAAGGGAGTAGAGCTGATGAATATCTTCAAGTGTTGAGAAAGATATGGACTGATGAAATTGTAGAATTTAAAGGCCAATTTTACAACATACCTGCCTCTAAGATAGGGCCTAAACCCTTGCAAGAACCGCACCCTCCGATATTACTGGGCGGGTTTAGTCCGAAGACTTTTTCACGAATAGTAAACTATGCGAATGGATGGCTAGGTGTTGCTGGTTTTGGTCCGTTAGAGCAGCTGGAGCAGATTATAAACGGTTTGAGAGAAAGTGCAAGGAGGGTTGATAAGGACCCTTCGAAAATTGGCATCTATCTTGGTTCATATCCAAATGTGCTAGAATCTCCTGTTTCTTCCAATGAGGAAAGATCTCCGATGACAGGAACGATTGAGCAAATTGGAAGTGACATTGAGCAGATCAAGGCAATGGGTACAAATCATATATTCTTTGGTCATATGTCGCCTTCCATACGCAAGGATATGAAAAAAATGGTTCAAGTAACAAAGCAGCTTGCCAGATTCGCTAAATAATTTTTATTCCCACGACTATGTCTTATACGCAAAGCAACTAACCATGCACTTAATTGAGGATTGTTTTAGTAATTGAAATGGAAGGGATTAAAGACAAATTTGTCTCTAAAAAAGGATTCAGATTCATCATTTGGGTCCTAAAAGGAAACCAAAAATTCAGGATCCGGCGAAGGTGCTCAAATTTGGGAGGGGATACAATATATAATGTATGAAAAAGACATAACCTATATTAGTAAATATGAGTCTAATTTCAAAAACTGTTAGCTTACGCGTCCCCCCTAACCTAATCTACCGTGCTCTTAAGGATACACGTTTAGAACAACTTTTTCCCGAATTCTTTATTGGAATAACCAGAAAAATAACTATTGATAAAATAAATGAGGAGCTGGCATTTAAAACAAATACTCAAGATGGTCAGATTGAAATCATAGAAACATTCAGACTGATAATATCTGGAAATAACAATACTAATGTCTTGTACACTACTCAGACAAATATAGATGGAGATATAGCAGTAGAATCAATACTCAGGACACACATAGCAAATATCTTGTATTCACTTTTGATGCTTGAAACAGGATATGTTAATGGATTGATGGAAAAAGAATGATGGCTATACCATGTATAAACCACGATATTACAAATCATCTGCAATAATTCTCTAATTGTAACAACGTTATACCTAATCGGAACATAAACTATTCAATCAGCTCTTCAAACATTGAAAATTGTACTCAAAATATGGGAAGCCGGAAGGGATTAAATTTGTTTACAGTGTGAATCCATGTTAAATTGACAAACTTTGACTTGATTCGGTGGGATTCGGACCTTGCATGTATAAGGGTTCTGTCGATTGCTATTTAGCTGTTTCTAATCCTTAACAACTAAGACACTAAGGCGTGCTGCAAGGGATTACGGACAAATTTGTCATAATAAAAGGAACACACATTCTAAGATATGATCTGGATGTCCATTCAGTTTTGTAATTTCCTAAATTAATTATATAGATACTAACATTTTATACAGAATAATAATCATATGTTCTGGATGTCACAATTATGCAATGTTGTATTATCACGCTATTTTTCCGATTTAGATCGAGTTTTTAGAGACACGCAAGTATCATATGCCTGTCTAATCAGTAGCTTCGTATTCTCTGCCTGCTCTACCGTCTCTATAACACATGAAACCCATCCCGCTTGTGGAGCGTACTGGTGGTGAAGAGCTATGTGTGTCCTTAAAGCTTCTTCCTGCTGAGGTTTTGAAAGCCTAATATCGATATGCCGTGGTCCATGAAAATGAGCAAAATTTCTCAAACCGTAGAAATAAGCCTCCTCACTCATAGGATCATGTTTAAGTTCAACATCCGGTAGCGATCTTATGAAACTTCTAATCTCTTCTTGGAAGTTTAGAGCCATGTCATTAATAGTAATTATCTCTTCTTTATCAAGCAATGCATTTTCCAATTCACATAAGTTAAGAATAATGACTAGAGAGGATATTTTGTGCCGATTTTTTTGTGTTCACATCGCACATAGTTTTCTCGTTTGATTCTTAAAAGATAAAAAACTAATTTCACCAGCAATTTTTAACTAATCTATAAAATCAGATAATGTTGTTTTATTTCTTTTTTGTTTGGTTTCCAATTTTCTATATGGGCCGGAAGGGATTGATATTGTTTACAATGTGAATCTTTTTTCTCTTGATAAAGACAAACTTTTTGTTGATTGTTAGACTCTTATCTGATAATCTCAAAATAAAATGACGAATTAATCACAATATATACCAGTAACGAAAATCAATCCCAATGAAAATCTGAAATGTCCGGAAAAATTCTATCAATTGGTACGAATTCTCTCCCTCTAATTTCACCCAGTGGGAAGTCTTTCGTTTCAACTACCACATACACTCCTCCATCCATCATTAACTTGCGAAGATCTGCCAAGGACTTACCTTTCAGTTCTCCCTGCAAGTCTTCAGGGGTTATACCACCGACAGCAATAGTTCCTTCTTTTTGATGTGGATTTACATTCGTCATGTTAATGTCATCACCTTTAACCTTGAGTTCTTTAGCTTCTTTAAAGAAATCCAATATCATATTTCCCTTTGGACTTTTGTTACCAGCGCTGTTAAGGTAAATACCAGTTATATTGTCGATATCATTCACATTAACATTGTATACAAGCTGTCTCGAATCCTTTGTGAACTTAAGACCAACGAAGCCATGACCATGTGTATTATTAGGTGGTACTTGTTGATCTCCATCAAGTACACACCAGAATCGGTCTACAAGTTCTGCATTGACAGAATTATTAAAAGGGATAAATCCAGACAACATCAAAATAAAGCTAGCGCATAACAGTATCAGTACGCTCTTCATTAGTTTAATTTTCAATTATCTTCTATTTAATTTCTTTAGAATATCTTTTTCCTTGAGCTAAATACATGTATGCGTCTTACAATTAAATTAATGGCTAAATAAGAGAAACATGAGGCTATAATAGATGCTATTATTGCAGCTTGTACCGGCTGATATTCTATTCTCAACAATTCAAGTAGAATGAAGAACTTTGATACATTGTTGATAATATCAAATATAGAATCAGCAAATATCATCTTTGTTACTATTTG